>NZ_BCNB01000003.1 GCF_001485575.1 Haloarcula sp. CBA1127 | reverse complement strand
GTGATCGACGGCGTCGGGTCAAGTGCCTTCGCCGCGTTGTCGAGTCTGGGAAACACAGCTGCATTCTCGTCGGGCTCTCGAAGTTGCTTCCAGCGCCGAAGCGGGCGAAGCGCGTCATCGAGGATCGGCGCAGATTCTCGGGTGCGGTTCTTGCCGAACACCTGCATTGTGCCTCCCTCTAAATCGACGTGCCGCCACCGCAGCCGTTCCGTTCTTCATCATCAGAAACAGCGACCAGTTCTGCACTACGCGCACCGGAGTAGGCGAGGAGAAGACGAGTGCCTGGTCGCGGTAGGCCGCCGTGCGGTCGACGTCGTCGCCCTCGCCGGCGTCGTCGACGCGGGCGGTCGCAGTGGCACAGATGGCGTCGCGGTCCCGTGCAGTCCAGTACTGCTGGTCTGTTTCGGTCTCATCGGTCGGGAGCGGACCTTCGGCGTGGTTGGTCTTGGCTGGGTTCGTCGGGATCAGGCCCTCGTAGACGGCCATGTGAGAAACGAGCGGACGTATGCGAAGTAGCGGCGGCAGTCTCGGGTGAGAATATCGTCTCTGCCGTCAGCCCGGGCGAGGTCACGAGCGTATTGCCGACAGAGATCATCGTCGATATCCTCTGGATTGGAGATGGTATGCTGGTCCCGAGCCCACGTTGCGAACTTTCGCAGCACGCTGGCGACGTTTGTTCGGTAGCGCCCCGGAGTCGATATCGACGAGTCGTTTCTCGATGGCGGCTTCGAGGGCGTCATCCCCAGGAGTAGCGGTCGTATGCAGGCGGAAGACGATCCATGCTTCCCGTACAGCGGCCTCCCGCCTAAAACTGGTGGTGCTTATGTGAATAATACAAACCTATCTACAAAACCAGAATTTCGGTGTTTCAGGCACTCTGTGTCTGAATACTCGGGCTTTCTGTGTCTGGTAAAGTCTATGTAGCTATATCAATCTCGCTCAAATTCTGTCCTTTAACGAACACATAATCTCATCCAAGTAATGGTATGAGCTTTTCATTCGCTCTTGTTGTGTACATGACGATAATACTTCGAAGACGGTGTGTTTGGATATCCAATGATACTCCGAAGACGGTGCGTGAATTCTATTTTAGTAGATAACGATATTCCGGTATAAGAGACTGCAGTTGCCAAGAATAGT
Organism: Haloarcula sp. CBA1127; assembly: GCF_001485575.1. Classification (NCBI taxonomy): domain Archaea; kingdom Methanobacteriati; phylum Methanobacteriota; class Halobacteria; order Halobacteriales; family Haloarculaceae; genus Haloarcula; species Haloarcula sp. CBA1127. The sequence goes on along the minus strand of NZ_BCNB01000003.1, from coordinate 106,730 downwards.
GAGATGTTACTTCGAACGTGGTGTAGTATATTTATGTGGATGGGAGATACATCGGGATATATGACTGACAGCGACCATCATCAGGGAATAATGTGGGAGATACTGACGATTCACTCACCGTGCGGGAGATGATTGAACAGGCAGGCGAGGAGTCAGTGGTTCAGAAATCGGAATCTAGTGGAGCCCGACACGATTATCGACAGAGACCGTATTGTTGGCCGCGACGATCAACTGAGAACTGTCGTCTCTAATCTTCGGAAGGTTCTGAATGAAAACCGCCCACCGAACTTACTACTCTACGGTCCTGCAGGAACAGGGAAATCGCTGATATTTGACGCTGTTGCCCGGCAAATCCGAGACATATCTAAGAATCGGGGTTATGAGTTCGGTACACTCCGAATTAATTGCCAAAATCTCAGGAGTCTTGACGAAGCCGTGTACGCACTTGTCCGTGAAGCTGCTCATGACCTCAACGAAGAAATCGGAGTCGCGCGGCATGGCGTCTCTACGAGTACGAAGTATGACCGTCTCTACGATCTGCTAGATGAAGGATACGACTCTGTCGTGTTTGTCTTAGACGAAATTGACTTGCTACTCGGTCGGCGGTCATCTTCAAGCGAACCCGCATATTCGGATTTAATCTACCAACTCAGCCGCGCCAGCATTGAGAGCATAGATATTCAGGTATCAGTAGCTGCACTAACCAACGACCCTGAGTTCATGAATAACCTGGACGCACGAGCGGAAAGTTCGTTCAACCCACGGGACATTCCCTTTTCCGACTACGATGCTAACCAACTACAGGAGATTCTCCGGAACCGGGAAGACGCATTTATTCAGGACGCATTATCCGAGGACGTTATCCCGTTGACTTCTGCCTTCGCTGCTCAAAGTCATGGAGACGCTCGGAAAGCTATTGATCTTCTTCGGAAGGCAGGCGACGTCGCGAATGAGAACGGTGATCTGACTGTGACCGAGAATCACGTTCGGGAAGCTCAAGAGGATGTTGAGACTGACCGTTCTCTCAAGCTTGTGGAAGGACTGACGACACAGAAGAAAATCTCGTTATATGCGACAGCCGCGGTGGCGGAGTTCGGGAAGAGTGGGTCAACGACGGCGTCATCGCGGGTGGCGTTCCCGGTGTACCAGTTTCTGACGGATGTGCTTGATGCAGATGGACGGACACGGGAGACGTTCAACAACTATGTCCGTGAGGTCGGGACGTATGGGCAGCTCGATCACGAGAGGAAAAGCCTCGGCGGAAAACAAGGTGGGGGATGTACTTGATGTATGAGTTCAAGCGTGACCCCGGAGAAATCAAGAAGCGGTTAGAGCAAGACGAACGTATTGCTGATTTGAGTCACCACGAAGATGGCCTTAAGCGAGTGATTCAGGCACAGAAGCGCAATTTTGCGGAGGATTAGCATATCTACATAGGGGGAGCCACACACCGTCTTCGAAGTATCTTTGTGGCAGGTTCCACGGATAAGTTGTTCTGAAGTATAATCAGAATGGATAGAGACACACCGTCTTCGAAGTATCTTTGTTTAAAATAAGCGAGTAGTAGAGTTATGGGCATACTTTGCGATGCTCTTGATGATTCTTAGTCTGTTGATACTATTTCTCAAGTAGTGGTACGGATTTGGTTTTTCTCCCTTCTTATTAAATCTATCTCATACAATAGTCAATTTAATATCTTATCTTCCACCATTTCAATTATCCATTATTCCTCAAACTGCTCTGCATGAGTTGGTTATCGACTATTCTCCACAAACACCAATCCAGGAGGATACTTCGAAGACGGTGTGTGGGTGTCCGAAAACTGGTTGACAACTGCTTGAGACGCTAAATCTAGTACCCGGACTCGACTCCAATGGGGGTAGGGTAAGTATCAGTTAGCTACCCTTGATTCGACAGTGACAGCCGTACTATTCGAAATAGCTGGAAATTACGAACACTACGTATATTACGGATATTTCGCAACTTCCAAGTCTTACGGAAGTTGCGTAATATATGTCTTATATCTGTCGCACTGGAATTTATGTACATGGCGTAATATACGACATATACGAATGGCCCGCAAACTTCGCAAACTTCGAAAATTTCGAGAGGTGCGTACATGAGAGTCACAATTGGTATGCAGAAAGGGGGAGTCGGAAAGACAACGACAACGATCAACACGGCAGGCGCACTCGCTGAACGTGGCCATGACGTGCTCGCAATAGATGCTGATCCGCAGGGAGCTTTAACGCTCAAACTCGGGCATAAAGAGCAATATAGACAGTTCTCTGACAACCCAAATGAAGACGCGGAGGCACTGATTGATGTCCTAACCCAAGATGGAGATATGGAATTCGACCAGTTAGATGATCTCATCATCTCCGGTGGGGAGTACGACATTATTCCTGCGCATATGCGGAATTTCCTTGCCGAGAAGTCTTTGTACACTGATCGGCGAGGCTTTGAGTCTCTAAAAATCGCTCTCAACCGCTCTGACATCGACTATGACTATGTCCTGATCGACTCGCCTCCAAATCTTGGGCCGCTCGCCGATGCTGCACTTCTCGCTGCAGAGAACGTCTTATTCCCAAGCGAGCCGAATGTTATCGCTCAGGAGTCGCTTAAGATCTTGTTTGATGAAGTAGAGACTCTAGAAGACCAGTTCGAGGTCAAGATTAGGGCTATTGGAGCCATCCTAAATCAAGTCCCAGCTCAAGGCTCCATCGCAGAAGATATGCAGGACTGGTTCACTGAGACGTTCGGGGAAGATCGAGTTCTCTCAGTTCCAGACAGAGACGCAATTGAACACGCTATCGAATACGAAACATCAATTTATGCCTATGATCCAGACGACGCGGGTTATCCGTGGGATAGTGACCCAATCAATGAGCTTCGCGACTGTTATCTCAGCATCGCAGAGCTACTGGAGGAAATAAACAATGAGTGAAGACCTGAAAGAGCGGTTCAGCGATCATCAAGATCAAAGTAGCGACAAGGACGCTGAATATACTGAAATCGCAGAAGAAGAAACCGGACAGGCTGAGGCAGAAGCAGCAAACTCTCGACCCAAAGCAGAGATTCCAGTCAGAGATCGGAATCAGGTTACGATGTATCTCGGTGACGACCGAGAAGATGACATCTCCAAGCTGTTTCAAGAGGCCAACGCACAGTCTGTCCTTGCTGATGATGGAGAAATATCGAAAAATGACGAGTTCTACCCTGCACTGGTTGATTTCGTGACTGATCACAAACGGACAGAATTCTTGAAATTTTTGGGTTTAGAGGCAGATGCCGACGAAACCGAGTGACTGCCCATGCCAAATCACGTCACTGCTTGCTATGTGGATAGCTCGTCAATCGGAGCCAGATACTGATTTTCCCACTCTCGGTGACCTTGGAGGTCTCGCACGCCACGCCTTGTCAGTCGATACTTGTTTCCTCGTCCGTTCTTATCCATTTTCTTGATAAGCCCTTTCTCAGCCATTTCGTCCAGTTGCGGATACACACGTCCGACTGTGATCTCCTCGGCATAGTATTCCTGCAGTTCGGCGGTGAGTTCTGTCCCCATCGGATCGTCCATGCCTGCGATCACGACTAGCATATCACGTTTGAAACTATTCACATCGTACATCCTGTCAAACCAAACGCCACGTCCGAGATTCATAATCTTATTTATTCGCACTCATCTGAACCCGCCTTGGTAGCCTCCTGAAGCGCTGTATCGACCCTTTACCTTACACACAATGTTGTTTTATGCAGCCCTCGCAGCCGGAGGCATCACACAATGTCCAATCCATCAGACGACGCATTGCTGACAGAACTCGCAACCTACCAGAACCGGAAGCTTCTGCTCTGGCAGCTTGCAGCAGACGGACGCTCGTTCTGTGGTATCCAGTTTATCGCTCGGGAGCGCGACCTGCAGAACGCGCCCGTCGACGAGCAAGTCCAAGCCTTCGTCGATGATATGCTCTCGGATGGAGAGGTTCGGCCAGAGTACGACGCAATGGCTGACTGGGAAGCCCTGGAAGCGAACCACGGCGACACCGCTGACCAGTACCTCTAGACCAGACTCCGCCGCAGGGCGATTTTGTGTCGCCTCAATGGCTGGAGGCTTTCCAGTATGTTGCCGACAACCGAACCACCGTTCGACCCGATCTTCGTCGATGAACCACTGCTTATCCCAAACTACAAAGAGACGATCATCAGCAAAGTCGGCTTGCCGTTCTACGCCGACGTCACTCACCCCGATGAAGCGCCCGCTGACGAGCGCGAGCGAACCATCGACCTTGCGGAGCGAATCCTGCGTGCCGGCGGCGTCCGAACCGGCTTCGGGCACCACGAAGAAGTCCGAACCTCAATGGAGTCGTGGGCTCCCAATGCCGACGAGGAATGTGACGATGACCCTGGCTACTGGCGGTCGTCAGTTCTCTTGATGACTCCCCAAGAGATGAACTTCGGACAGCTGGACGGCGAACCCGAGCAGAAGCACAAGAAGGCCAAGACCGTGCTTGCGTGGGCCAGAGAGTGCATCGACAGCGATGTCCTTCAGGAGATCGAGCGGTCCCAAGCCGAGGATATCAAACAAGCGTGGCGCGACGCCGCAGAAGCCGAACTGACTCAGCGCGAAATCGACCAGTTCGCCGAGGACCCGCCAGACAAACTCGATGGGTGGACGAGACTTGACGCCGACCACGACGCTGTCGAAGTGGCCTACGTCGCTGACAACCACGGGACGCCGTCGGTTGCAGCCGTGTTTGAGGGGGCTGACAGCGAGTTGGAGGCGCTTGAGTTCACGCTGACGGAGTGGCAAGAGAACGACGGCAATCCTCGCGAGGCAAGGCCAAATCGGCACTGTGTCACGACTGACGGTGACGGGGCCTACGCCCGTCTTCGATCACATCTGCTGACCTTCGAGGTCGAACCGATAGAGCGACTTGAAGTGTGAGTTGATCTCGCTCTGAGTGCATAGAACACCGACAGTACAGCTGGTTGTATTCTGCTCTGCTGAATTGCTTAGAACATTGTAGGAGCCAGTCATCAGGTGCGGACCAGAACGTGATTGTATCTTAGTCGCTTTTAAGCGTTTCCTCAGGGAGCAGTATCTCGGGCCGTTGGCGGCAATCTGCAGCCCGCGCGAACGCTCTAATTCGATCCCACTCGTCGGGTGTGAGGTTGCTATCCATAATTGACAACTACCTGTTTAGCGTTTTAATATTTTCTGTATTTGTATGAAATAAAAGACAGTTAAGGAAAGCACGAGGACAAAACTAACCTCAGGAGGGTCCCTACGACACCCCCTTGAGACCGGCTTTAGTCCCAGACTTAACACACCGTATTTCGAGTGAAAATACCATCGCTGTCTGGTGGTTTTCTCCGGAGACAGTGGTGTGTGCCAATTCTTCAGCGATTAGTCGACCAGACTGTGAGTTTTTGCACCCCCAGTCGGGTGCGGGGCGGTCCAGTGAGGGCGTCCCGACAGTACCCATGGCATCGAAGACCACCAACAGCGATCAAACCGGAGAACAGCAACCAAAAGCCGATTCCACCGAAGCGCAGTTCCCAGACCTCACAGTCCACGCCGAGGGGACCGCAGATCGACTTCGGCGTGTGAATGAACCCGGGAAGGCCGATTGTCTCGAAACAGTCGAGGTCGAGCTAGCTGTCGAGTACGATATCGACTCCTACGACGAGTGGCGCAATCTCGTCGACCCAGACTACGCCATACACGGACGGACCGTTGAGAAGGGCACGATTATCGACGACCTGCTTGACAGACTTGAAGGCCACTACCGCCGGCAGTCGTCCTCTAGATATGAAGCCCCGGACTGGAATCTCACGGTGACCGGCTCGGCGACTGCTTGGCGACGACTCTTGATGGAATTTTCCCAGATGCGCGGTTCAGGTTCCGACCGTGCCCACAAAGGCACCCTTCGTCTCAAACGATTGCTCGCCGCAGACCTCGTAGACACAGGCGCAGCGCTGGCTGCCCTCGAACTCATCAACCAGTACGATCTGGACAGATCAACGGACACGTTCATCGCAGAAGTGACGGACAGCACGGACGGCGAGTAGCCAACTCGTCCTGTCTTGGTCTCTGTCGGTTTGTGCTTCCCTCGGGGCTGGAGTTTAAATACCATGACGAACGCAACCAAGCGTGTGACTGATCGAAATCCTGAGTACGATCCCGCTGATATCCTCGGCGCAGCGAGTTCCGATCCTGAAACGAGGGGGAACGGACGGGAACGAGTCCTCGACTCCACCGGCTATCCCGACCGTACAGAGGATGAGACTCGTACCTGTCGGACCTGTGGACAGGATATCCCACAGGATGAACGCCAGTGTCCGTTCTGCGCTCAGACCGGTATCTCAAAGACTTCGTCCGACGATCAGGATAGCAGCCCACTTGGGGAGTGGATATTCGGGCGGGTAGTACTCGCACTCGTCGAAGCGAACACCGACTTCCATGCACGAGCGCTCGGCGCTGCGGCCTTCTCCGTTTCCGACAGCATCGCGAGCGGTGAGGACGTCTCCCATGGAACGGTGAAGTGCCGAGCAGCATTTGGGACAGAGCCAGCCGCCACTCTCACGAAGGGGTGGCCCGACCTGCCGACCGAAACCACGATGGACGCGGAACCCGGACAGGCGCTCCTAGAGACGGCCGACGAGCAGATCAACTGGGACGGGGATGGGGGCGACGTCCAGCCACGGATCTATCTCGAGGACGGGTCACCAGTTACCGACCGCTCGGAGTTCCAGCAGCTCACGGATGAGTTCCGACAGGACGACGGCACGTACTGGCTTGTGCCCGGTGTCGTGCAGCGCCATCAGGCAAGAGCCGAACCGGAGATAGTTGGAATCGGGTTCCACTGTCGGCAGTGTGGCGCCGTGACGGGACACGAATCACACGGGCTGGACGGTTTCGAGTGTCACTCACACCTTGACCGGCTGATCTGGACCTGCAGGGAGTGTGGACAGCACCGACACGAGCCCGACCAAGAGGATGACACGGAGGAGGCCACGGACTACGAGCATCTCCTCGACGGCGTCTCACCGGAGGATATCCACGGCGACGAGCCGGACTTCCAGGAGCAGGAGTTTCAGGACCAGATCAGTGCCTATCGCGAGCGCCATGGCTTCTTTCCGTGGGAGCGGTAGCTGTCGTGTCGGCAAAGCGTAACGGGTGCTGTGAAGACACAGCGTGTCATAGAACTGTTCACAGTCACTATTCGGTTCTTGATCGACGGTCAGTATAGCTGAGCAGCCGAAAGGATGTGTCCGGTTCTCGGGTGAAAGTCGGAGATTTCCCTCTATATTGAGCACATACCAGAAGCAGACGAATTAACCCGGGTGTACGATTTATATGCAAACAATGAGTCAGATGTATTTGAATGTCAGTTGATCCAAGTGGACTTCCCAGTTACATTCTCTTGTTGTGCGTTGCAATAGGTGGTGCAATGGCCCTTCAGAAGGGGATGCTAGCTTCAGGATACGTAATATTCGGAAATACCATCCGAACGATGAACGTTTTTGGGGTTATAGGTGCTTTCGCTCTGCTTATTATGGTAATCGCCTACGGAAGGTGGCTCTAATGCAATTGGGACTATTCGAATACATCTCAAACCAGTTGCCCAGCATTTTCACTGGATTGACTATGGCGATAATCGGTCTAAGCGTCTACGAAGCAGGGGATGGCTACTTCCTATCTGGGGGCAGCTTCCGGGGAAAGCATGAGGCAGTTATAATACTTCTTGGAAGCCTGATTGGTGTCTCTCTATTTACCCCACAAATCAAGAGCATCTGGGTATCAATACTTCCTCAACTTCATCCTGCGCAAATCGTCGGCGGATTACTGCTGCTGGGGATGGTTGCTGTGAATGAAACCACTGGATGGAATCATTTAGAATTAAAATCAATTGTGTTTTACATAGCTGGCGCCGTCCTCATTGTTCGGCCAGATGTAATTTATCTGGTCTTCTGAGCGATCATTGACTCACAGAGTGTGGTAGTGATTCGGTGAGCTTGAGAGTGTTGCGACTCAAAATAATATATATTCAAATATATTCAGCCGGATTTATTTTTACTACTAAACTAACTACCATATGGACCCAAAAGAGCATCCAGAGCAGAAGAAATCTGTCAGCCTTGACCAGATCGGTGAGGCGATTGGTGATGCAGAAAGTGTTGACGATGAGTTTTGGGAAATTAGCTTAAAACAAGGTGAGGACACTTTCTCTAGAGGATATGATGAAGCCAGTACCCGGCGGCAACAGGCAATTGAAATGGTAAAAGTTGCTCTTCTATTAGGCTCGTTGTACCTTGCGCTGTATCGCTTCGGAGGTGATAATATCGGGGTAGAGTCTAATCCCTATTTCGCAGCTCTTCCGTTCATATTCCTTTCAATAGCTGTCACAAGCTACATTCTTGGATACTATGAACTTAGCGGTCAAGTTGCTGGCCCCTCATCTGCCAATTTACACTCTGCTTTAGAGAGTGGTTATGATTCAACTGAATATAAACGAATAATGTCAGCAGTTTATTTCAAGTGGTCCGATGATAATATGGATCTTCTACATAAAGAAGCGCGTCGATTTGGCTGGGGAACTGCTTTTCTACTTTCTTCTCTAGTAGCGATTGTTCTACTGGTTTTGCTAGGATAATACCTGCTACTGGGCAAGTCCATCTCAACTGAATAGACTGGCTCCCCGTCCGTTTCTGTGGGGGAGAGCCGGACACGCATTCGTCTTTAGCTAACACCAGTAGTAATTTTCAGAATTATAATTATAACTACAGAGATTAGGAAGAGCAATTCCGTCGGTCGAAGCGCTGTTCCTTGTCAAATCCTACGATGACCAACGCTAAAATCGGTGTTTTTCGACGTCCTATTGTGGTTTGAAGGCAAAATTCGACCGAAAATCACGGTCTAACAGTATTACTATGAGTATTATCTAAAGACGAATTGCCGGACACGTTCTCCCCCAAATTAACAGCGGCTGGGGTCGATCCATCGCAGAACTCTAGAAACCATAGCCGCAAATCTAGTGCCGCGTCAAGTCTGAACTGCTAGAATTAATCGAGAGACGCTGTATCGTGGGAATCTAGCGATTTACGACTGAAGCGGCACTAGATTACCGGACGTTCGCTTAGAAGGCTATGACGATTAGGACGGAACAGAAGTAAATCAGGGAACCACTCGCTAAACACTTTCACAGATTAGTAATAATCATCAGGATAATCAATGGCTTGCGATATCCTTCAAATCCAGCAGGACAACAGCCTCAGTTGTAGCCAAAAGCTGGACAAGATACAGAATTTAATCCAAAACATCGGATATTTACCACCTGGAGGCCTCCATCATGTATCCGACATCTTTGAGGACTGCGTCCAGCAGGAACACGCAAAATCCCTGGAAACCGCCTACCTGATCTCAGAAGAGACTAATATACTGGCCAGCTCCGATCTTGGACGGGGACTTGAGGCTATCGGAACCCACGATATCAACGCAGTCAACCAGTTCACCAGACAGAAAATACAGGGCCAAGACCTCAAGAAAGCACACTACCTAGCCCCTCTCATCCCACACCTCTACAGAGGACAGGAAAACGAAATGGCCAGTCAGATGCCGGACTGGTACAACACCTACAGCTACTTTTTCATCCGATCCCTCAAACGGACAATCGAATACTACCTCGAAGACCGGGCTTCTAAGGGCGACTTTGACACAGAGCTACAGGTCGTCCAAACTGAACTCGAAGACATAGCAAAAAACGAAGACCTAGATTCCACCGACGCATACCAGGGCCGTCACAAACACGATCGCCTGCTCAAAATATCTCTACTACTCGACGACCTCGAATGGGACAGCAAGAACACTATTAATTACAACGAGGTCAAGCAGAACCTCTCCCGCTATCCGAACCTCGAACATCTACTCACCCACAACAAGCCAGGCATCCCTACCCTCCGAGACCACAATCAGCACCCACTAACAAACCTGCTCAGGCAAGAACAGGACCCAAATGAGAACCCGAAAACAGTACAGAAACTCACCTACTACAATCACTGTCTCGAACTAATAGCCGCAAACGGCCAAAGCAACGACCCCTTAGGCACTTTAAGAAAGAAAGTCCTAGGAAGACCAGAATACGAGAGCACGATAGCCGAAATAGAAGTCATCAGCGCACTCCGCAGAGAGTTTAGAACCCCCAACGTTGACATCGAGAAACAGGCCCCCAACGGCAAACAACCAGATGTACACATCAACACGTCTTCAAAGACTATCTGGGGTGAAATCACAATACCTCGCCCACAGACCTCCTACCAAGTCGCACGACGATACAGTCTGAGGACGAACCCCCAAGACACCGACTATTGGCCCAAGAAATCCCATCTACAAAAGCAGATTCTCAACAAGGTAGAGAGCCAGATACAACCAGTGAAAGAGGACACTGGCGACCTCACAATGCTCGTGATCAAAAACGAAGACTCCAAAGTCGACAAAGACACATTCCAGAACTATATTTTAGGCCGCCTCGGACTTGCCATCCCCGAAGATCCTGACGCCGAACCAATAGTAATCCGGGGAGAAACCGGCCTCGAATACGACGACATCGACGACTACCTCGATATATTAGTCCTGTTCGACACCCTGAACGATCTCAGCAGTCCACCCTACATTGAGGGCCAAGTGGCCAACCTGACCGACATCGATCCAACCATCATCGACCAGTTGGTTAACGTCTTCAACGCAGATGAACTTACACCCTCATAAGATTTTGAAAGAATCCAGGGTTTGAGACTGAGTGACAATCTACTGCCAGCTTCGAAAAAAATATTCTGCACCCTACATCTCGCACGGCGCTCAGAAAATCGAGTAAAATTGGTAGGACCGCTGGCAGTCCGTCTGCACGCTTACCAAACAGCCGTTTCACACCCTCTGATGAATAAAGAAACCGTATGCACAACGGCTGCTACTCCGGCAGTAGCCAGTCCAAAGCGATACTCGTCCCGTCCTCGGTCCGGGGCACTGTATTCTCCAACAAGTTCTCGTCACTTTTGTCGACGTCGAGAATGCCGGTTTCGACGATGCGAGGACTGTCCTCCCGTTCGCCGGTGAGGGTCAGGCACAGCTGGCCGTCGACCTTCCCACCGACAACCGAGATCGTCGCAACTTCGTCGGGAAACGAGACGGTCGTCCAGCCATCGGGTTTCCGGACCCGCAATTCGGTCATCAGCTCTTCTTCTCTCGGCAAGCAGTATCAGCACTCTGGCTGGTATCCGAGCCATTTTGTGTCTCCCTCGGAGCCGGAGGAGATCATGAGTACCACAGCGCCTTCCTTCGAGGAGTATGACTTCGACCGCGGCGACCACGTCCGAACCGACTGGACCGACGGAGACGGCCCACTCGATGCAGTCGTCGGAACCGTTACAGAAATTTCGCGTTCCGGCGGCAACGTGATCGTCTCTGTCGAGGCTGACGACGACCAGTATCCCGACAACTCGATCTACGGCGGCACACACGATTGCGCTCCCGAGTGGGTCGAGACAATAGAGCAAGCCTAGTCTGACAGCAAGAGAACTCGCCCGTATTTTGTGAGCCCCCGCCGGGTGAGAGGCGGTCCAGAGAAGGCCTATCAGCCATATCCGAACAGGCAGGCGATCCAGACCAGTACCAAGATGGATCTGTCACACCCGTTGTGACCACTGGAATCGCTGTGGTCGCTCTGTTCGTGTTACGATCACTCACTACACTCCTGACAACAGGGGGTCGCTCCCGGTTCCTGCAGCTAGCAAACAGCGGCGTCGACGGCGGCAGGGCACGTACCACCGCGTCCAGTAGCGTCGGTTCAGTGTCGGTTCGTGTCCTATCCGGTGTGTGTCACAGGGTTAGGGCGTGGACTCCACCACAACGGGTGTGACGCCACCTGTCGCGGCTTTGTGGTCGCTGTTCTCCAACAGATCGAGACCGATGTAGCGTTTTTCGAGTAACCCTTCGGCGGTCTCGATATCCATCGCGAGGATCTCGGTTTGGGTCTGATCCCGTCCGACCTGCCGGGTTTTCTCGACGACGTCGTCGCCGCCGATGTCGACCAGTGTCTCCCAGACGCGCTTGATCGTCTGGCGGTGGGGTTCCTTCCCGAGTTCGGCGGTGAGGGCCGTTTGTAGGTCACCTTTCGTCATGAAAACGCCGCTGCCGTCGGTTCGTGTCGTGGCAAACTCCGGCCAGCGCTTGGCGATGCTGATGGCGCGATAGGTGTTCTGGCGGTTCGAGCGCTCGACGAACATCGTCTTGACTTTCGACTGCCGGCAGTTCGCGAAGAAATCCAGCGGGGAGCTGCTGGGTTCGATGCCCTCGGGGAGCTCCTCGGCGTCTTCCTGCTGGTCGGTGTCGGCTTCGAGTTGCTGGGCTTTGGCGATGGCACTCTTGGCGACGTCGCGGGTAGTCTCCTGCTTTGCTTCGAGGTCGTCGAGACGCTGGTCGTTCGTGGCGGCGTTACCGACGGCGGTGGTGGCAACCTCGTGGGTCTGTTCAACGTCGGCCTCTAGTTCGGTGACGCGTTCGTGGAGGTCATCGATAGTCGCGACCAGCGTCTCAAGAACACTCGAAACGAGGGGTGACACGTCGCCGTCGAGGTCGTTGACGAGCGCTTGGAGTTCGTCGGTATCCGTCTCAGCCTGTCCGATGTCCATGTCGAGATGGTCGGCAAGGGCTTGGTCGGTGGCTGTGTCGTCGTCGTTGGGGTTCGTTTGTCGTGGCATTGTGACCACAGGACCCGTGCTCGGAATCGAACCGAGCAGTGCTGACCACAGCACGGGCTACCGGTGACGTAGCTGGCGCTCTCTAGGCGAGCGGTTGGCTCGTGGCAACCCCGCTCCGTCTAGTGGATTTGCGTCGTGGCACCGCGCCGCCGACTAGCAGTCTGTATGTGCTGTCGTCGCCCGGACCGGCGTGGCACTGGGTTCACCGGTTGCGGGACACCTCCACTAGTGGCAGGGGTACAGCTGTGGCCGAGGCCGTGGAGGCTTCGAGTGGCTGGGCGACCGGATGCGGGTGGCCATGGAGATAGGCCGGGCGGCGCAAGTGGTGCGTACTCATTATGGGCCTCCGCTGACGGCGAGCAGTATCTGTCTAGCTTCGCGTGTCCGTCTAGTGGTGTGCTCTGTTTGGGCCAGTGCAAGTCGGGCTGCGCAGGCGTCGAGGCGTGCTTGGATGTGACTGCGCTCGTAGCCCGGCGGGTCGAGGACAGTCTGGCAGTACTCAATGACAGCGGCGTCAATGTCGGCGTTTGATAAGAGGCACTTGGCTGTCGATAGTCTACGCTCCTGCCGGTCCTGTGCGGTATCGTTTTGTGGTCTGGTTGCTTCGGTCATGATGCCGTGCGCGACCGGGCCAGCGGAGGTATGGCTCCGGTGGTCCATTTTCGTCGAATATATCTGACCCGGTGAGTCGCGCATATCTGGATACGTGACACCCGTTGGACATAATACTTGTGCAGGTGCAATGATTAGTAGACACTTTCTATAAGTATGCACTCCCAGACATGAATCATACTGATGGCTGGCGACAAGCCAGGCCCTGAGCAAGAGGTCAGTGACGAAGAACTACTTCGTGTGCTTGCTCTAGCCTACAAACCGGCGCTCGGAACCACTGAAATCGCAGACCGCGTTGATCTTAGTAGACAGGCTATTGATCGACGGATGAAGCAACTCGAAGAGATACGCCTCGTTGAATCCGGAAAGTTCGGATCGACCAGAGCGTGGTGGTTGACTGATGACGGGAGGCGTCAGGTCTCCGATTCGGAATTGAACGACCCGTCGAGCCAGTAAATATACGGCCCATTTCCGAGCTGAGACCTCTGAATATCGCCAGATTCTGCTAACTGACTCATCCGCTGCCGGACTCTCCAAGATGAAAGTCCAACCTGTTCTGCAACTTGCTTGGCAGTGGCAAACGGTTCGTTTGTACTCATAACGGCCTGAAGTAACTCGGAGTCGTTGACTTTGGGGTCGGGGCCTTTGGTACTCATCTTCTGTTACTCAATCATTGCGCCTAGACAATAGTTTTATTGTTGCGGGGGCGCAACCTTTTAGATAGGAACAGACGCGCGGCTGGGCGATTTCGTGCCTTCGAGAACACGAGTTACCCACCCTGCTAGAGACAGGGCAGGCGCGTCGGTTCCGGAATGAACCATGAGTAAGTCTGCCTCGCCGACTAGTAAATCTGTCGGCACGACTGACGCACATCGACAGGAACGTATCGCTCGCGAACTGCTTACCCAGAGCCGCCCGCTTTTCGTCGGTGTCGACGGCGAAGGCGCGGCCCACTACTGGGACAGCTACGAGTTCGCTGTAGCCGTTGTTGCCACCAAAGACCACGCCGAGAAAGTCGAACTCGCCGATACGCCGTATGAGACACTCGCAGGCTGGTGCGGGTACACGCAGGACAAACGCGGCTGGGCTGTCGGCCCGCATGCCGGCGGCTCTATCGTCGACGATCTCGTCCGGAGGCTGGACACATGAGTAAGACCGTTCGCTGCACGGTCGAGAACCGCCAGCGTGTCCGGCGTGCTGCCCAAGCGCTCCGGGAGACCGTGCCGACCGTGCTGGTCGAGACGACGCCGCCGGTCCGTTCGGAACACGACGCCTGGACGGTCGACGCCGTGCTTCGTGACACCGAGGGCATCCCGCCCGAGGTGCTTCGAGAGCTGGCGCTAGCTGGACTGACGTTGCAGCCAATGCCCTCGCAGGCTGGTAACCAACACGTCGTCGCGACGGCCTGAATCGGGTGGCGATACCTCTATTTTTTGCTGAATCGTGTGTATGCCCTGCATGGGTTGCGATGGTTTTGAGACTACTCCTGACAGCTTGCGACCCCGCGCCGGGACCTGTTAGAGACAGGTCCCATGATGGCGTGAGTATGTACCTGTAAGTGGCGGGTGACCGGTATGTACCCCTTCTTGGACTTCCGGGGGTGGTAGTTCACTAACCAACACTCGGTGGAGACAGTGGCCCAGTGTTGGTTAGTTAGGAGTGTTGTAGAACAGTTCTCTGGGCGACTGATCCCAAATCGATTGCTGGTGAATCGGCTGGTCAATATGCCTACTTATATTCAGTATGGCCGTTTGCTGGCAAACCAAGCTGTGATGATACCTGCAATACCCGCAAGGAGGTACATAGCGAGAAACATCGGGGCAAGCGGGCCGGATCCAGCAAAAATGAGATACAGGTGAATTGGAACCACTACAGCGAGTGTTCCTCCCACCGGGAGAGTGAATCGCTCTCTTTTCGTCGGGCGACTCAGAGCCTGCTCAAATGTGGCCTGCGTCGCTCCGAACACCATTGAAAGAACCCCAACAAGTATGACGAATACATTTTCAAACAGCCCCACCGGGCTTAACCACGGCATCCAGTGCGGAGGGAGGGCCACGAAAACACCCACATATGACAGTATAATGAACGCCACACCGATTGTAGTTCGTAGACCCATCTGAACTACCCTCGTATGAATCTACACTACGGTTTCCGATTTAAAACCAGTAGAACCACTTTCATAGTGTGTTCCGTCTTTCTACTATACTGATCAGATCACCACGAGCGATTAACTCAGTGTTCGCAGTTTCTTGATGCTGTCCTTCGCGAGACCGAGGGTGTGCCGCCCGAAGTGCTCTGGGACCTCGCGCTAGCCGGGCTGACGGTGCAGCCGACGCCGTCGCAGGCGGAGTATCAGCACGTGGCGGCGACAGTGTAGCGAAAAGCGCTAACCAACAATAGCTTACCAATACCTGTGACTGTTGGTTAGCCGACTATCGGTTGATTTCTGACCGTCGGTTGTTGCTCACCATCTCACCAGAAATACCCGCCCAGTGGATATGCATATTGCGCCTGTAACCCCGACCAAATTCGTCACTCAGCGCTGTGTGGCGGAACGAAACCACAGTTCGAACAGCCGTTGTGCTTCGTCGTCTGATAGCTCAATCTCGCGCCGCAGTTTGGACAGTTGTACTGCTCGAAACTCACCAGTGCGAAAAAATGCTCGACAGCATCTAAAATTTCACATGATATATGTCTAATCTTTTTAATGGGTAGCTCGTTTGTACTGACCGTACCGCCCGCGAACTGCTCACCCAGAACCGCCCGCTCTTCTTGGGCATCGACGGTGAAGGCGCGGCACACTACTGGGATAGCTATGAGTTCGCTGTGGCCGTCGTCGTCAGCGACGCCCAAGCCGAGAAGGTCAAACTCGCCGAGACGCCGTATGAAACACTCGCAGGCTGGTGCGAGTACACGCAAGACGAACGCGGCTGGGCCGTCGGCCCTCACGTCGGAGGCTCACTCGTCGATGATCTCGCTCGGGGGCTGAACGCATGAGCAAGACTGTTCGCTGCACAGTCGAGAACCGCCAGCGTGTCCGGCGAGCTGCCCGAGCGCTTCGTCTCAAGCAAATCTGTTAGTTGTCTCTGTTTTTCCGGAAGAGGTATCCACCGGCTGTGAAACACAGGCTCAAAAAGATAAGCCAATATAAACCGAGACGGGACAGTAACGGTTTTCGGACTTTTAGATTCATTTTCTCAGCCAATATATCACTCTCTTGGGTACTGGTTACCCTATATGGATTGGTAAAAATATGCGCCTCAGCACCGAATGTTGTCTTTCTCTGTCCTACACCACTGTCTGCAACCATTTCGCTGCCAGATAAGGAGACACTTGTCGAGGCTGTTTCTCCTGGTGCCAAATCAAAGTCGAACGTAGCGATTTCTCCTTTGAGCCAGTAGTTGGTGTGTCCAAGCACGTCAAGTTGACCTCTGAGGTAATTCTCACTTGGGTTATGGACACTCACTCGTAATCGGGTGCTGTCCTTCTCAGATATCACATTGTCCGCAAGCTCATATTTTAGGATTAACGGCTGACCAACGTCGTACCGAATCTCTTGACCATACCCGTCCGGGTCTTCAGTGTCACTGTGATACGCAATATGATACTCTTCGCTGACTGTTTGCCCTGCTGGAAATACCTGTACAACTGCTCCATACGTCACTCCTAAAAACACCACTAACACAACTAGCCCAACTGAAATTGCCCCAGCCACTGGGTCAATCTCATCTTCACTGTCGGTGGTTGAAGAGCTACGTCCACCGACGCCGTGTCCGTGGATATTCTTGTGGCATGATTTACAGACTGTAGTTAGGTTACGAAACCGGTGTGAACCGCCTTCAGAAATTGGTGTCTTGTGATGAGCATGGAGTTCGACACTACCTCGTGGCCCACCGCGGGCACCACATTTATTACATCGGTGATTATCCCGTTTGTAGACCTTTTTACGGCGAGTGTTCCAATCAGAAGGATACTTGTCTCCCATTTTTGTAGCTAATATAATATTACTCGAGATAAAGGACCTAAACTTTCCGAGATACTACTTGTAATCTGGTTAATATGTAGGTCACTTTTGACTTTAAGAGCCCCGTTGGGTTTCACACTTTTTGCGAAGCTGTTTTGTTCATCTCTTGTCAACCCCGTGAATGGCAGTTTCAACGATTTGAGGCAGTACTTAGTCTTTAACAATTGTTCCGGATTTCGGGGTAATTTGTTGCACGCCGACCACACCCGGTACCCGGTGGTATAAGAGGTTACGAAGGCTGGATGAAAACGGGTGTCAGCCCCCTGATACTGGTCCACCCTGCGTCCTCTTCGGGGTCGTATACACCGCCCTAGTCGGGTACTTTCTCCGGGGCGACTTCACGAATAGCGTGGAGTAACTCTTCGCTGGTCTACCCATGAGCACAATACGCTCAGTTTCGGTCACCCCCCTAAAATTACTGACCGTAGCCCGCCCTACACCCCCCCACGCCGCCGCTTGTACTCGTCACGCTCAAGTGCCTACTTGTACGCACTCGCGGGCGTCGGGTCGCCAAGCCACACCAGAAACCGCTCAGTCGCATCGGAGGGTAACGCCAGCCGCCGATCCCACACCATGACGTCGTAGCCCTGTTCAGCAATTGCCTGCTCGCACGCCTGTCGCTTGCTGTCGTCGGTGATCGCCCAAGTGGCCCGTGGCCGCGTCGAGACTCTCAGCCACCCTAACCCACCGTCACAGGCGTAGCAGATACGTGCAATCGGCTTCGTTAGCGTCCAGTCCGACGGCGGGCTGTCAATCCATGTCCATATTCTCAGGGGCTAAACGAGATATTGTCCGGGGCTGGCACACATTAGCAGTGCTATGACCGAGGCGATCGAGCCACGTCCAGAATGAGAATGGATTCTATTGATTGTGCCCTTCCATAGCATAGAACCAACTCACATTCGTCTTCATTTCCAACTCCAAACACTATTTAAATTCCCAATCACACAGCAAATATGGCAACAGCTGAGAACACAGAACTCATCGACCGTTTTGATGAATTCTACCGCGACTACTATCGGAACGAGATCGGCGAGCTGGCCCAGAAGTATCCGAAAAAGCAGAAGTCACTATATGTTGATTGGGACGACCTCTCTAATTTCGACCCAGAGTTAGCTGACGACTACCAAGCTAAGCCCGAACAGATTCAGGAATACGCCGAAGAAGCGCTTCGACTGTACGACCTCCCGGTTGATGTCTCACTCGGGCAGGCCCACGTCCGCGTTCGGAACCTCCCCAATTCCGAGAATATCTGTGACCTCCGCCATGAGCACCACGGCAACCTCGTTGCAATCACGGGCATCGTCCGAGAGGCAACCGATACACAACCGAAGGTTATCGAGGCAGCCTTCGAGTGCCAGCGCTGTGGCACACTTACGCGCATTCCCCAAGTTGCCGGCGACTTTCAGGAACCGCACGACTGTCAGGGCTGTGAACGCCAAGGACCGTTCCGGCTCAACACCGATCAGTCCCAGTTCATCGATGCTCAAAAGCTCCAGATTCAAGACTCATTAAAAGACCTTGCCGATGGTAGCATCCCGGAGTCTATTAGCGTAAACATCGAAGATGACATTACCGGCTATATATCCGCCGGTGATTATGTCACTGCTACTGGCATCATTAAACTAGATCAGCAAGAGTCCAACGGCAGGAAATCACCTACTTTTGATCTATACATGGAGGGCGTTGCAGTTGAGAGGTCTGAGGACTTGCTTGATACAGACCCCTTTGAGACGAGACAAACAATGGAACAGTACGCTAGCAATGCTACTCGGGCGTTGGGAGGAATGGCTGATACCCCTCGTGAGGAAGAGACAAAAGCAAAACTCATCACACCTCTCCTACAGGCTCTCGGGTGGGACAAGTACGATAACGCTGAGTTTCGGATGGAATATGTCGATGAGAAGACTGGGAAGAGACCAGATTACGCCCTGTTCGCTCCTAGCAGTGACAGTCCGGATATTGTAGTTGAGGCAAAGAAGTTCGATACAACCCTACAGCAGAAGGAATCGCAGCTGTACACGTATCTGAAGGTTTTCGATGCAGCCTGGGGCATTCTAAGTAACGGTCAGGAGCACTGGATATATCGAAACGCTGACCCCGCACACTTAGTTGCGAAAGTGGCAGTGGAGGATAGTGCCGACGCAGATATTCTAGAATCTCTCTCAAAGACCGCATTCACGTAATATCAGCAGTCGCACAGCAGAACGTACGTGTTTGTTTCCTCTAATCTCAAGCATCCCTAAGCCCCTCATCCTCTTTGATCTCTATTAAGTGGTGTGTGTCGACGGAGAATACGGGGCGTGTATGGCCGTCGGGCGTCACGCTGGCGTCTGTTCCAGCGCTCATCTGTCTGTCTGGGACGTCGCTGAGGCCTGAGTGACTTCTATAAGTTGCTTGTACGCACTGCCAATTTTGTGACCCCCTGCCGGGCGAGGGGTTTCCCGATCATGAGCACTGACCAGCAGTCCGTCGACGAACAGCCTTCAGATACCGAAGCCGACGACCAGCAAGACGCCCTTGCCCAGCATCGACAGGCACAGGAACGCGGCGAGGTCTTTCAGGGCCGTCCCCGGGGTGACAGGTAGATGTGTTGTCCCGACTGCCGCCGGCCACGGTCAGCGTCGGCGTGTGTCGACAAGCGTTACTACGTCAATGGGGTGGCTTCCGACCCGATTCCGTGGGGCGAGGGCAGCCAGTATCTCACGTACAAGCTACAAGTCCTCCAGAGCAACGAACGGGCCGTTACCGTCGACTTCGAACGGTGGCGCGACCAGTCGTGTCCTGCGTGTGGTGTCGAGCACGGCGAGATACATCATCGGTTGTGCGACTACGAGGAATGCCCCGCGTGTGGCGAGCTGTTGCTGCTGTGCTCTTGTGTCGTCGAGATTGAAGTCGTCGCATCATCCGGCGTGAAGGGTCGTCTCAAGCAGTCCCTCACTCGTCTCCTGTAAGCAAGACTCCAGCTTCGAGAGCGGGGCTCGATGTCAGACCGGCTTCGTGTAGCGTACTTTTGTGTGTGCCGACGAGGGTGCCGGCGTCACACTGACTGCAGTGCGTGGAGCGCCGGCAGGTCACGATCTACCAATGCATATGCTCATCTACGCGCTCGTTGAGGCATCGACAGCAGACGCAGCACTCGCCGCTGGCAAAGGCGTTTTCGACAACCTAGTCGGCGTCGACAGGCACTCAAACGCAGTGTTCGACTACTACGTCACGTTCGACGAGAGTTCCACGGTCGCAGGCAAATCCCGGTGGGGCGAGCGTCCGACCGCGGCTCCGGTCGACTCCGAGGCCGGGCAAGAACTCCTTGGCGATGGCTGGGAGACAACGAAGTCAGCGTTCGAGCGTAATCTCCAGACGGTCAAAGACGCCCTCGGCGAGCTCTCAGACGAGGAGATTATGCGCGACAAAGACCTCGCTCGATGTGCGTTCCAGAGAGTCGGAGCCGCCAAGGGTCCAGAGATTGCACTGTACGGGGAACACGGATGCGGGATTCGCGATCGGACGCAGCTTGACCGGCTTCTGGACGAGAGTGATACCCTCTGGATCGTCCCCGCCGACGTTCACTTCTGAGGGAGAGCTGCGGCAGTCAGTTTTCGTCGAACCCGATTTTGTGTGTCCCTGGCGGGTGAGGAACACGAATGTTGGAGACTCCTGATTCATGCCCGAACGAGGATTGCGACGCAGATATTGTCAAGACCGAGACTGTCGACGTCGAGGCAGACCCACGGGCTCGTGACCCGCGCACCGAGCCTGTCGTCACCTGCGCCGAGGGCCACCAGCAAGTCATGTAGAATCGCTGGTCTGCGTTTCCGGGGAGTGACGACGCGCACGTCGGGGTCGCGCGCGGTTGGAGACGAGAGGGACACGACTGCACTCGCGCTGGCAGTCGGTCCCTCTCAGCGTGGGGCAGACGGCCGGGCGAAACAGAGGTATGCCAGGTTATGGTGACATAAAACAGTTCACAGGGTAGTTTGGTTCAACACTCTTGAGAAAGAACTGCCTGCCCAGAAGTGTTCGAGTTGACTGTTGAGATTTCTACCAGCTCAAATAGAGATTCTAATTGCCGTACAAGATACAATTCGCATAGTCAGCAGTCACACCGGCATAAGTTAATTTCGACAGAAAGCATAGTGTCTAACCGGTACTGAGCAACGTACTCTAGTTCCGCTTCAGCCGTGAATCGCTAGATACACGATTCAAGCTGTCTACCGATTAAATCTAGCAGTTCAGGACTGAAGCCGTACTAGTTCACCATCGACTTCTACAAGATGACCTGATTCTGAACTTCGCCCTGCTGAGGAATACTGAGGCCTTTGTTCATTTCATATGGTCCAGAAGCGAAGCCGGATCTATTCCTGAGGCGGTCTGTCCGGGTCGAAATCAACAAAATCAGCATCTTGGTACTTTTGAATCAGTATTTTTGCTTTATGTTCGTTCTCAATGCCTGCAATATCTAATAAAATACATTCGATAATAAGCTGGAGTCGGTATCTGGCTATCGCTACCTGTTTGCTAGTATAATCTCTCCCAAGTCCATGTGCAAGGTCATGCCGAATGTCAGTCACTTGGGAAAGGGTACTGTCCCAGTCGATAAATAGTTCTATCACCTGATGAAATTCATCGATTACCAACTCCAGCTTATTACTAAACGAAGGTAGGTTGCCGATGCTGATGAGGAGGTTTTCAATTCGGTCCTTTGCGTCAGCGTCGTCTGGAATTCCGTCTACAATGCCCTCTCTCAGGTCTCTATATTCCCCGCTGTCCATCAGCTCGTAGTCAGGAAATTTATGACCGAAATAGGATTCCAACGCTACTGCAAGTGAGAGGAATTCATGTTCCAGATACAGTTGTGAGTTGTAGATTATCCCAAAGTAGGAATTAAACATATATTCCGCTGAGCTCTCATTCGCAAACCAGTGCTGAATACTCTGCTCCAAATTCACTTCATCCGGTTTGAATAATATCCCCACAGGACTAACAGAGCGGTCGCCGGGTGCAAACTCAGGGATATTCGTGAGAATTGAAACACCCTGGACGTTTGACGAATCGATTCCGGTAATTGAAGTCGGTTGTACTGGCGCACCTGTGGCAAGAGCAATATAACGCTGAAGCGGCTGCAAGTATTCATTCCTGAACTCTTTAAAAGTCAATTCAGCATCTAAACAAATATTCATCGAGACACTTTCTGTGAGCGTTGTTTCCTGACTACTGCTGCTGACTCCAGGAGATATAAAAAACGTCAGTTGTGCAGATTGCAAATCAATATTGATTTCTTTATGTTCTTTGACATAAAATTTGAGATTTACTTCATCTAAATCTTCTTCATCTGGCACTTCCATCTCGACTCTAGATGCCCCAAACCATTCCGCTAATCCGTCAAAGCTGACGGAAAACTGTGAAAACGCTGGTTCCGTATCGAAGTGTTCCCCAATATAAATGCGCGAAAATTGATAACGAGTGGTGGAAATGCCGGCGTCACTCAGCACATCTGGATTATTCTCTTCAGCAACAACCGCATCTGCAATTGTAATGAGTTCGGCGTCGGTTGTTTCTCCATGTAGAATCCCTTGGTGGAGGTCATCTATTGGTCGTTCTGGAATATCCCTCCCGAGCTCAAGATCAGTTCCTAAAACTCCGAATAATTCCGCGTTGCCGCCTGACGGCATATACTCGATAATGCCAGCTACCCGTTCCTCAGGGTCATCAGGCGCCCACCACTCACCTTTGAACGTCTTTGAGTCCATATCATAGCTTCTCTTTATTATCCGATATACGCTTGGGTATAATCTGAGAGCGGGGTCAGTACTCGCTACAGCCGGGAAGTAAGCATCTCACAAAACCTCAAATGTACGTGAACCATTCGTCTTTAGCTAAGACTCACACCTCGGTTGCGTAGCGGTGGCGAGCGTCTCTTGCAGGATCGGTCGTTGCTGGTGGATCTTCTGTGCATCTTCGATCAACCGCTCCAACAGCGGCGGTGGCGAGTAGCCGAGGTACTCACCGAGTTTGTGAAGGATGAGCTGGGCGTGCGACCGGAAGGTCGCCGCCCAGCGTTCCGGCGGAAACACGATCTCATCAGCAGCTTGCTCGGTGACCAGATCCAACAGCTCACGACTCACCAGCAGTGACAGCAACGCCGCGTACAGCAGAATTTTCACGACAGCCGGGTCGCTTGTGTCGAACTCATCCAACTCATACTGTGTCTTCAGTTCACGAAACAGGGTTTCTACCTCCCATCGACACCGATACAGCGTTGCTAGATCTGCCGGGAGAAACTCTTCTCTCGACAGATTCGTGATATAGAGATGGTAGTCGTCGGCGTCCTCGTCGCGGACGCCGACGACGCGGAACCGCTTCGTGTCCAGCGATCGAGTTCCCTCGTACTGTCCTCGCTTGAACTCCGCTTCGACCTCTACGTCGATGTACTTCCGCGAGAGATCATCGACCACATCGTGGATCTGTTTGCCCTCCAAGGGAATGGCGCGGCTGCGCCATTCCCGTAATTCTTCCGTTATCACCGGGTTTGCGTTCTCTTTCAGCCGACTCACGAAGTAGCCGTCGTTCTCGTCGATCAACGCAAAGCGGCGGTACTTGAAGTACGCCAGATCGAGCAAAATCAGCCGTCCTTGCAGCCACGAACCCGTCTTGAACAACGTGCTGTCGTGCGTTTTCTCGTCGGTCACGTCGATCCGTTCAATCGTCTCATCGGTGGCATTGTGGAGCAGGTGGAGCTTCGCTCCAGCCTGCTCCTCGTGACGGGCTTGGAACTCCTCAGAGAGGAACTCGTGCAACCGCAGTACCGTTCCATCAGCGATCATCACGTCCTTGAATCGGTCGATATCAGCGCCAACAGTGTCGGGAACAGCGACCTCGTCGAGACCATGCTCGACGAGGTCGCGGAGATACTCCGCCAGCGTCGGCGTCAACCGGTGATAGAAGCCACCGGGAGAGAGCGTCTCATCAGCTGTCGAGTTATAGCTGCGTCTGAAGCCAGCGAGTGTTCGGCTCTCGCCTGCGGCGAAGCCGAACACGAGCGCCCACACGAGGACTGGTATCTGAAGCTTCCCTTCACGCTCGACCACGCCGAGTTCCTCGGCGTGCTCTTCGAGGAACTCGGAGGGAAACAGTGTAGTGAGCCGACGCATGATTCTCGATGAGGAGGCTTTGGTGTGCACAGCCGTCGCCTCCTCATTCCTCTCGAAAAGAAGCCTCGATAAGCCGCTGCTGTCACGCGATTCTTCTCTTAGCTAAAGGATGGTACGTGAACTTGTGCTGCATATACGACGCTCTGTGTCCCGCACAGATCTACTGACAGGGTTCTGATAGCTCTAATCCTCTACCAGTAGCTGTACTGGCTATTTGTTGAAAGAGTCCTAGAGGAGCTAGGAGCGTTGTATGACACCCTCGGATGACTGGTGGATAGCAGCGTGGGGCTGGCGGGCTGGCTGAGAGCGCGAGAGACGAGCGTGTGTCGGCGTGGGACTGACGGCCGGACAGATACAGGTGGTTGGCTGGTGTGTCGTCTGACCGCCGGGCGGCCGCCGCTGGGCGGCACGCTCGCTCTTGCTGGAGTCGGTGCGTGGACCGATGGCCGGCGGAGAGGGTTCGGGTGGCGTGTGTCTCGTGTGTAGCGAGCGGGAGGTTCTGGCGCTGCTGGCACTGGAGTCGAGTCCTGTGGCACTCGTGACGGTGTCGAGGGAGCCGACGGTTCGGCTGGCAGGACTCGTGAGACTGGTGGTGGCGGGACTCGTGGCGCTGGCTTCGACGGCACTACCGACTTTGACGGGACTGCTGGCTTCGACGGCACCACTCCAAACGGTATCGCGACGACGGACTCGGTGTCGGACCAGCACACCTTGAAAGCCCCACGCCGCTGGCGGTCGCTCAGCGACATATCCGCGCAAACCGCACGCGGATAGGGGCCGCTGACGCGACCACGGCAAGCGCCAGCGGCGTGCCCCTTTCAGTCCCACCCGACTGCTACGGCTCAGCACAGCAGAATCGAACGCACGCGTCGGAGTCACGCGCGATCCGGGTGAGGAACCCTCGCGGCCGGCGCTCCCTCGCCGGAACGAGGACGCTCCTTGCAGTCGCTGTGTTCCGGGCTGCTCACTTCGTTGCGCTGCCGGGCTTTCACCCATCCGGCACTCGCTTGGCCGCGCGGGATGCTGGCTCACCGCAACCGCACACGATGGGACCGCCCGCCGGGGTGTCAACCACCGACAGCCTTTATATACTATTCTCCCTCGAAACGCAAAACACAAGACACCGCTTAGAAACCACTCAGACACCCGAATATTGCACTTGAAACAATCCAAAGGGTCCGTTACCTTTAAGTAGCCGGCACCCATGCCATTAAGTACGGAAAGACACGACGCACGCGGCGCTGGCAGGGCAGTTTCACGCCGCAGAAATCGGGTGCTGACACACCCGACAAGTGTCTTTCTGTGATGGACGAAAGACAATGTACGCTAGCAATTCCAGCGGTAAGAAAGCATCGGCAAGCAACCAGACGGTTTCTCTTTCGGCCCACGTCGAGGGTGGCCCCGAACAGCTTCTAGAGGCGGTCGCAGAGACGGAGAACGGCGACGAACTCGATTTCAGGATGAATCGGGGTAGCGATAGCCGTGGCAACTTCTACGCCCGTCAGGAGGAGGCATACGACTACGACTGGACGCGCTCGACCGAGGTGGGTCCGGACCGGCGCTTTGGCGAAACGCTGGAACAACAAGAAGAACGCCACGGACGCGAAGCCGAGCAAGCCCGACACTCCGAGGTCGCACGCGCCCACGTCGACGGTGCCGACCGCGAAGCCTCGGCTCGCCAGCTCACCGACGCGGAAACCGGACGGGCTGACGGGTTCCGCTCTCCGGCTGACCCCCGGCAGTGGATGGACCGCGACACGCTGGCGCGAGTCAACCAGCAGGCCGCGACGCTGGCAGACAAAACCAGTCTGTCACGAGCGGCAGCAGGCCGCCGACTCGCGGCCCTTGTGTCCGGGCAGATGGGCGACTGTAACAGCCTGTATGACGCTTCCTTTACCGTCTTGAACGAGGCCCAGAACGACCTGCAAGTGCCCACGCCTATCGACGAGGTGAGTCCCTACGGCTACGAGTGTACGGTTGAGGGTGAAGTGACCCACATCATCGCGGAGCCAGACGCGCGGAACCAGTACCAAGTCCTCTATATCGAGGACGACGACGGCACGAGCGCGAAGGTCACGGTCTGGGGCAAGTCCATGCACGGCGGCGAGATGGTGCGCACGCTCCACGAGGGCGACAGAGTTCGGATTTCCGGAGGCAAGCCCGACGACTACAACGGTATCAAGACGGTGGCGGTCACGAGCGACACGCTCATGTGCATCATCGAGCGCGGCGACGGTCCCGCGCCCACCGGACACGGGGGCGGCTCGTTCGGTTCGTCCGGCGATAGTCGAACGGCGGCGTCGTGGGAAGCAGAATCAGACACCCATCAGTGGGCCAACGAGCGGGATTCTGACCGCGCGGTCGCCGTGACGCTCGGGAAGGCCCGCTGTCCTGAACCCGGATGTTCGGACCTGTTCGATACCGAGCATGGGGCCGCCACTCATCAGGGCATGGTCCACTCCGCAGACTGACGCCCGGTAGCGAGGGCGTCCCCCATCGAGCGGGGGGCTTCCTCGGTCGGTGCGACGGTGCTCGCGCACGCGGCCTCGCCGCCGCCTCCGGCACACCGGGCGGCGGCGAGACAACCGCGCGCACGGACTGGCACGCCACCGCACCAGCGCGTCAACGTGGGTCAGTCTGGTGGGGGCTGTGAGCGGGCCGATGTCCTGGTGTGTGCGTGGACGTGGGCCAGCCGGCCCGGGAGAAACTGGGGCTGGGTGGTTGGTGGGTCGCGACAGCGCGCGACGCCAGCGGAGCGCTCCGCTCGGCGCTCTCGCGCGCCTCGCGGCGGTCCATCGTGCCTGCAGTGGCGGGCGCGATCCCGGCCTGCCGCCGGGAAGTGGACGAGAACCACTCTTGACAGTAAGTGGAGGCGTCTTCGTCTTAACCAACAAAGTCAGCGCATTCTGGGGGAGTTGTTGGTTAGTTTCTTTCCGGGCCCGGTATCCCGGGTAGACACACCTCGATTTTGTGTGTCCGCAGGCGAGTGGCGGCCAGACAGGGTCGCTGGAAGATGATATTTCAAATGGGAGAAATTCGCTGTCCACGCTGCAAGAAGGTGTTCATCATGGAACTGAACGAGACTCTGTTCCGGACAGGGATTGAATCCGCAATCTTACAATCCACTGAATCCACTCTCCGCCCCGGCAAAAATGTATGATTATTTGATGGGACTCGAATATTCCTCATATCACCCAGTTGGCTCCTCGAGAGGAGTGTGAGCCGTTATGTCGCCACGAGTTTCTGGAAATGGTCTTCACACACTAAATGCACCTCAGTCGCCTCAAAAGTGTACAGCTCTTCGCGGTCTGCATGGGGAACGATTGGTTCGAGATTGTAGTGTGCCTGGTCGTCGCAGTATGAACATTCATTATCGGTTTCGGACCAGTCATCGGTACGGGTGCACTCAAGACAAAGCCCGCCAATTAGCTGTCCATTTTCTCTACTAACGATGGCCTTGTGACTGGCGTCCTGTTCACAAGAAAGGCATACAAGGCTTTCAAATACCGGCTGACCATGTTCTGTCATTAAGTAATCGACATCCGGTGGGGACTTCAGAGTATGGGAACAAGAGCTTGACAACGCGAATAACTAGCTGTAAATCTTGCTATCAGACAGAAATTGGAATATGTGATAGAAGGGTATTCACATATCCGCCTTCTATTCGTCTATGAGAAGTGAGTAGGCTTTCTGGACTTGTTTGAAATCCTCTTCATCACCACCAGTGTCAGGATGGGTCTGCTTTACTTTTTGACGATAGTGGGTCTGTATCTCGTCCTCAGAAGCTGGTGGGTCGATATCGAGAATTTCGTAGGCTTCCTGCGTCAACATCCCATCTGATTTTGAACCTGTTTGTGAATTGCTGGACCGACCAGACTCTCGGTTATAATTTGACCTGCTGGCACTCGCACGAGATTGATACTGCGAAGCGTTACTTGATGGATAGAGAGTAGACTCGCTCAGCATCTGCACAAGTGCTCCACCGTTGATTAAATCAACTGCATCCCCAAGTTCTTGTGACGCTTGACGTGCCGAGTTAGTAAACCCTGACGATGTGACAACCATCGCTTTATCGGCCCCAACCTGCGCCATCGCACCAATCGTCTGTTGTATCGTTGGCCGGCCGATATTGTTTCCCTCACTGTATTGTTTTACTTGAATTGCCAGTACCTCTATGTGGTTCCTAGCGATCACGTCAATACCTTTGTCCCCCTGTTCATCGGTGACGGCCACTTCGTATCCCATATCATCAAACAGCGCTGCGGTAAGATACTCAAACTCGATAGGGGAGAATGTGAAAAAATCGGACTGCGACCAGCGACCAGCGTGTAATTGGTTCATATCCTCTGCGATCTCACGCATAGCATCAACATCACCACTCTCAAACAGTGACATAGCGCGCCTTACACACGCATCCCGAGACGGATCTACCTGCGAGAAGTTGACTTTTGATAGGTTCTCTTCAAAAGTTGCTGAAGCTTGGAGCAGAGCGTCGAAGTTGTTGATTTCATTTATTGTCGATTTCTCTAGATTATGCGGCTCTTCAAGAGCCGCAACAAGAGTAGATTTTACATATGCAAGATCGAATATATCGAGGGTATGCCGGTGAGATTCATAGGCCACGATACCGTCACTAAGCACACCCAACACGTCACTTAGCGACATTGTGTCGAAGATGCTATCACTATCTCCTAACTCCTGACTGAGCAGGCCAGAGTAGTTGGCAGTCGACACTGAAAGTGAGGACTGCTCAACAGTCTCTGTGAACTCGCCCACTTGTGAGAACAACCGATTTGCTTTGGAGATCTGGAAGACCAATTCGGAGATCTGTCTGATATGCCCGTTCTTAATTGCATCACGCAAGTCTGCAACCCAAGACTCTGGAAGAAGGTTTGCGTCGACGCTTGCGAGCGTTTCAGAAGTCTCAACAAGATCCTGACGCCGATCGGCTATTTCATTCAGTCTGGCGATAAGATCCGTATAGTCGTTTGAAAGTAAACCTCGGAGTTTTATTGGGAACAACGAGTCCAATGAAGAATTAGCAGTTTGAGCCTGTGCAAGTAAATTCGTCGGCTCGGCTCCACTCAATTTGCCATCTTCAATTGGGTATCGAGACTCGACTGCTTCAATCGCGGATTCAAGCCGAGCTTGCTGGATCTTCCCTCCAAGAACTCTTGTTGCGGCGTAAGCACCTGATATACCGCCCGATGCCAGCAAGCCTTGAATACCAGTTTGCCGCCGTCTTAGTTGATTAATTAGATCTATCGCCCGCTCATAATTTCCATTGCTGATTGCAGTGTTGGCATTTGCAATCTTATCCCGCCAGCCTAAGATGCCTGCGATAGTACCGCTAGCTGAATTTCCATTCAGTTCGGCCGAGTTGACAGCACTTAGTGCCCGCCCACGAGTTCCACTGAATCCATATATCGGTGCTTCCGTATCATATGCGTAGAGAAATCCATCGTGTACTTTCCATGATAACGGGTTCACACTAGCAAGTTCATCTTGCCAGACAGTCTCTCCAGTGTGTGCATCAAGGGCTTCAGTTTGATTATTATCGTAATGTGTAAACACAAGTTCCCGACGCGAAGTGATGCCCTGCGGACTGGAGGGGAGTGATTTCTGCCATCGTTCGGCCAAATCCTCCAAGTCAATAGCAATGATGCTGTCCGCAGTTCCTAGCAAAAGCAAGTCTCCATCTGTTCCACTACTCACGCGCTCAATATCTGTCGATGGGTATAGTGGTTCAGTGAGTTCGTTGCCGCTATGATTGTACACAGCCAGCCCCCCCTCAAGTCGTTCTATGAAGAACCGGTCTTCTGTGTAATAATAGTCATTTCCAGAGTCTAAGTCCAATGAACGTATATCGCCATCCAATTCGAATATAACAAAATCATCATTTGTGGTGTTGACGAGCAACTCTCCACCGGTTTCAGAAAAATACCTTGGATTGATCTGTTCGGATTCCCAGATTCTGGACCCGTCTTCACTGTCGAACGAAACTAATCGGCCTTGCTCTCTAAAAACAGTATCGTCGCTGACGACAAATTGAGTCTCATTTGCGAATACTTGATTTTCCACAATCTCAGGTGATCTAATCGCTATCCCTGAAGTAGACGTCCAATTTGTTTCTCCAGTTACTGGATTTAGTGAGAGGAGCCTCCCAGTTGTCAGCCCATCGCCGACAACGCCTTGGGCGCGCGTCTGCTCAATGAAGTGGGTGGTCACCAAAACTGAATCATTAACTGACTCAACGAGAATGAGGTCTCCGTCAAGCGAGCGCGTCCAAAGTTCTTCACCAGTCGATGCGTCCCAGCAGTAGACCTTTTGATACCCATCAAAGTAGACTCGACCATTATTTTCGATAGGCGGGTAAACGTAGGAATCAATTGTCTCTGACCACTCTTTTGTCCCGGTATATCGATTAATTCTAGCTAATTCAGTTTCTGCATCACGTCCACCATTCATAAACGTCGCATACAGAGCGTCTTCACGAACTGCCCCAATCTCAGCGTGTTCACTGTCATGGTCGACTGTCCATGATTGTTCGATTGGCGGCCCAAATCTTGGCTTCGTATCGTCTCCGGGCTGATTCGATAAGCCTTTGCGGAGTCCAATTTGAGACGCGACCGACACTGCGGCGAGTGACGACAAAAATTTCCGCCGACCAATCTCATCTTGAGGCATCTACACCACCACGATATTGCAAAGATATATGATTTGGCATTCTAGGAACGGCGTCAGATATCTGTAACCGAACGACGAGTTCTATCCTCAGAGACAAGCCAGCAGTTGAATATCCGTGTCCACCATCAACAACACAAGCGTGCTTTGTCTGATAGTACTGAAACGAGCTCCATATAAAATAGCTCCGAGAGTCGTGGTTTAGTTTTATCCGGAATAGCGTGTCATAGAATACATCTCACACCTTCTACCTGCGTTTATGTACTTATTTATTCATATATGTCCGTGTTTTCGTCAGTTATTGGTTTTATTCGATATCATGATTGTGAATGGTAGAGATATTGTATGACACGCTCTTCATATGAGTAAAATGTCTACGAATGATGGTTTTCTACTTGTCTATAGATAGGGAGTTCGTCAACAACTTTGTCTGCCCTTCAGAACCAAGCGTTATTTAATGCAGAGCCGTTGCACTGGGGAAAATATGACTGTGGCATGAGAACGGGGCGGTTCAGACTGATCCGTTACCGCTCAAAAAGCTCTATATTGGCCAGACTCATCGACTGACACCTGAGGAGGTAACAGTCCTACAGAGTCCCGGATAGATCGCAAGCGTGGGTCTGCCAGCCCGGGCGCAACTGGGGCTGGATGGCTGGTGGCCCGTCCCAGCGCGCGACGCCACTGACAGACTCGCGATGCTCGTCTGTCCTGTCCTCGTTCGCTGGTGCTCACTCGGACGACGGGGCGCTGCGCTCGGCGCGGTCGCGCGCCTCACGCCGGTCCAATCGTGCCTGCGGTGGCGGGCGCGATCCCCGCCGGGAATCGGACAGTCCCCGGCTGAATGCCATACTAAACTACGGTACTGAAAGATGCGAAAACAAGGCGTGTTGCAACTGTTGGGAATCAGACACAAATCTCCGGACAAAGTGGTGTGATCGCCGGCCGGTGACTGTCGGATTGTGCGCCACGAGGAGGCCAAAGTGAGCGAGGGTCGAGCGTGGGTCTGCCAGCGCTGGCTCAACTCGAGTGTGGTCGTGATCGGCGTGGCCCTGGACGTCGGTGGCCGACGACGTGCGTGGCACAGTGGACTCGCATGATGCTCGGTGGGGCTGGCCCGCCGCGTCCAAGTCACGATACGGCTCCGGGGAGTGAGGCGACTTCTATCTGAAACTCGATAGGTTTCCTTGCGGGGTGAGTGTACCAGTCTTCGCTCTGGGTAGGTTCCGCGATCCACTGTCTCTTCCTTTGTTCTATCTCTTATGTTTTTCTTCTTATGTCTCTCGCGCCTCCGCCGGGATATACACGACAAGGTAAAGAGTGTAGTTTGTATCCGATTCTGGGCGATTCATACCCATGCCGTCCTGCGATTTGCTGATGATTCGTCGCTGTGTTTGAGTGATTCACCGTGATTCAGATTGGCAAATTACCGACGCCGTCTTGCAATTTCGCATATAGAATAGTCCGAAGAAAGTAACTTCAATAACTTTGATACAAATCGAGTGCTACAGTCTCGACAGGACCCGGTTACCAACTTGTAGAGAAGCACCACCACGTCACGGAAATGAGAAATATATAGAACTTCTTATAATTAGAACACGGGGAAATTGATGTAGGTCACATGAACTCAGATGGCCTGCGTCGCTCTCCGCTTGCCTCAGTTTCGTCCCGTTCTTCACTCTTGTCAGTATCAGTCTCCGTGTCCGATTCATCAGGCGATTCACTCTCTTCCTTCTCAGCAGAGTCCGTCTCGTCACTGCTGGGACCTGAGACCGTCTCAGGGGAGTGGTCGCCATCGTCATCGGGCAGCTGTTGGTCCTGATCCGCGCCACCAGAGTCACCCTCTAAATCTGATACATCTGGGTGGTCTGTATCCGGTGACGTGACGGCGGTGTTTGCTGTTGTCTGGTCGAGTGGGTCGGTCGACTCGTCGTCGCCCACCCCATCTGTCGCGTCGGCAGTCGGCTCGACTTCGGAGTCACGATCCGGGCCACTCTCTCTGGACTCATCGTCGTCGTCATCACCAAGTGACCCATAGAGCACATCATCAAGTCGGGCCCGAGTAAACGAGAACCAGCTGTCACTCTCGATGTCGGTGTCATCCTCAGTGGGTTCCAGCTCCGAACTGCCCGGCGACTCCGCACCCTGTGCCGGAAGGCTATCGCGAACGCCGGCCAGTTCGTAGGACTGTCCGTGGACCCACGTCGTCCGCGAGACGGCAACGCACTCACCGGGCTGGAAGTCTCGGAGCAGGCCGGACGTGACCGGCGTTTTGTCCTTCTCTTTGTACGTGTCCCGAGCCTGCGTTCGTGGGTTTTCGCCGCGCCCTTGGTGGCTCATCGACACCATCTCGGAGCGGTCATACTGCCGACTCTCGCCGAGTTCGTCGAGGATGAAGTCCGTCGACTCAGTGTCACCCGGACCGAAGTAGACTCCCTGCGGGCAGTTGCCGACAATCCCGGAAATCGTACTGTACGTGTCCTTGAGCTGGCCGATTGTCTGTACTCCGACCAGTGCCCGAGCCTTGTGTTTCCGGCCTCGGGCCGTAAGATTCGTCACCTGAGTAAGCGCCGGCAGCGCGTCAATCTCGTCGAGGATGTGGACCGTCGGGTTTGAAGCATTCATCGCGTAGCGGATCGACCAGTCCACGAGCAGTTGGTACATCGGCCCAAGCGTTTCCAGTTCCGTTGGGTTCGAGTCGATGATGAGGACTCGGCCTTCCGGGTTCTCGATGTACTCTTGCAGGGAGAACTCTCCGTAGTCCCCGAAGTCGCCGGTGAAGACGGGGTCAACGTTCTCCTTGATGGTCTGGTAGACGTTCTGTGCGCCTTTGCCCTTGTCAGGGTCGATATGACCCGAATCCAGCCGGTCGAACTCGTCCAGTGCCTTCTTGAGCGCGATGTGGCCCTCGTTGAGTAGTGAGACGATATCGGCGTGACAGAGCGCGTGACGGCGACTGTTCTTTTTCGCGCTGAGATGCAGGTACATCAGCATCTCCGCGAAGGTCTGTTTGGCGGGCCGATGGAATGGGTCGTGGCCGTCGGCTTCGCCGAAGATCGCGCCGGCGACCTCGCGGAAGTCCGACTCTGAATCGGCGTCCTTGAACAGATTCCAGACCACATCGCTGTCTTCGTGCCGAATGCGCTGAACCTCAAAGCCTAGATCGGCGTAGAACTCTTGAAAGTCCTCGCCGGTATCGTGGGCAATGACTGCCGTGTTACTGTAGTACGGGAACTGGTAGGCCAGCAGCTTCATCATCGACGTCTTCCCGCTCCCGGTTTCCCCTACGACGGCTGTAGAGACATCTTGATCGAGCGTGAACGGCATTTCGGCCTCTTCGTGTTCGTGAGAGACCTCTTCCAGCGGGACAACGGACTCTCCGTCGTCGTGGTCCCACTGGTTCATCGCGAGCATTTCCGGCGAGGTCCGGCGGAGCAGTTCCCCGGAGAACACGATACCGATTGAGATGGCATACAGGATCACTGTGGTCGAGTACGAGACCATCGGCAGCGATAGCCCCGGCACGGTGAAGTCAGCGAACAGTGTCCCGACCGAGATGGCAGCCAGAACGTGTGCGAACGGGAACAACAGCGCTGCGCTGGGAGTCTGGACAAGCACGTCGTAGAAGAACGCCGTGCTGATGAGTCCAAAGCCGAGGTAGATGTAACGCCACGCCCAGAACCGCTTCGGAAGGACCTTGTCACTATCGACGATCATCGGCGGGAACAGCAGCATAAATCCGGCCCAGACGAACCCGACGACGTTGTCGTACTTGAGGCTATTCGGCACCTCGCCAGAGCGTTGGCCTGGTGGTGCAGAAGAACTAGAACTCACTGCCACCACCCAACTTCGCGTTCGGGTTCCTGCTCGCGTTCAAGATCAACTTCGGGTTCGCGTTCAGTTGCTGCCTGTTCTTCGGCCCTCTCCGCAGCACGTTCTGAGAGTGGTTCAGTTTGGCGCTCATCGCGCGCTTTCTCAGCCGTGGGATGTCCGACGTCTTTCTGCTGACTCTTCTCAGTCGCCCGTTTGAGCGCTTTTTCCGCTTCGGGGTTCAGCGATAGTTCTTCCTCATGATACTGCTCCCGTGCTTCTTGATCCACGACCCGACCGATGTCCTCCGGAGAATCACTGGCGGCAGCCGTTGGGTCTCGCGTTCGAGCCGGTTCTTCAAACGCGGTTTCCGCCCGTTCACTGAGTTTCTGGATGTCTTCTAAATCCATTTCCAGCTCTGCCTGCTTCCCAGTAGCTGCGACATGTGCATGAGGAAAGTCTGTATCCCGGTGGACAGCATACACATAGTCGGTTGTCGGCTGGCGGGCAAACTCTTGGTTCATTACGTCCCGAGTGTTGGTCTGAACCTCTTGGGGAGAATACTGTCCAGTAGGATCTGGCGAGACGATCAGATGCCGCTGGAATCCGAACTCTCGACTCTTGTCGACAAATCGGTCTACTTCTGGGTCGGACAGTTCTCGGCCGGCCGGGTTCCGTAGATCAACTGTCGCTCCGGCATCCTGGTCTCGGTCACGGCGAATATAATCGACGAGGTTCCCTGCTCCGCTCTGCTGATAGTCCGTTTCTACGATCATGCGCCATCACCCACTGCGCCGGCGGACCCCTGTCCATCTTCGCTGCTACTGCTTTCCCTTGGAAGAATTGCTTCGGACTCGGTGTTGAGCTCCTGTCCAGTGAACCGTTCAGCAAACTTCATCGCAAGCTGTTGCTCGGCAGTAGAGTAGTCGTCTTTAATCAGCTTCCAGATCGAGATAAGATACGCTGTCCGCACTCTCTGGATGTGCCGTACTTCCTCGAGTGTTTCAGACTCAAATTGGTCCAGAGTCTCTCCCAGTTCCTCCTTGAGAGAGTCCAGAATGACTTCTATCTCAGTATCAGTTCCATACCGGCCGTACTGACGCTCCCCAGTTTCACGGTCAATGTGATCCTCGATCATCTCATGACCATACTCCGAGATTGACGTGTCCTCTTCATCGGCCAGTTGTTCAAGCCACTCCCGATTTTCGTCAGTCGTATAGATCTGAATGACAGTTCTCTCACTCATTCTTGACCCTCCTTGTTACGGACGTTGTCTACCTCTTCCTGTAGCTTGTCTGTCGCTTCATCCATCGCAATAGCACGCTCCTCTGAGGAGTAGTCTGTCGAAATCAAGTCCCAGAGAGCTACTTCATAAGCCAACTCTTCAGTTGTCTCAATATCTGCTGCCTTGTTCACTTGCTCTGTCACACTCTCAGCGATCTGTTCCAACTCTGGTTCCAGACCCAGTTCCTCCGCACGCTGATCGTGCAACTCACGGGCAATGCGTTGCTCCGTGGCTTTCAGGATATACTCCGATAGGTCTTCATCTACCTTCCGAGCCTGCCGTACTATCTGATCTCTCTCTTCTGCACTCATCCGTAGCGAGATTATGTCATTCATGTGAATCACTCCGTAGTGTCAAACTCCGCATCAGTCTCTGCCTCGATACCACCGTCAGCGACAACTGCTTCTGGCTGTGTCTGGTCAAGTGCCACAGACACCGCGTCCACCAACTCCTCTTCGCTGAGTCCGTTGAGGACGTGTTCAGCCTTCTCAGGGGACAATCCGTGATTCGTTAGCTCTTGCTCGACTGCCTTCGAGCGTACGAACTCTTCGAAGTCAGCAGCGCGGGAGTCGGCCTCGTGAGCAACAACGTCGAGCGCATCTTCCGCGTCAGCGTCGAGGTCAATGATCTGCTTTTCTTCCCACGACGTCTTGATCGTCAGCGGGTAATCGCCATGTTCGTCGACGCGAACCAGCGCTTGTGAGTAGCCTTGGCCGTCACCCAGTGACTCTTTCCCAGCTTCAGCGTGCTGGATGTAGGACTGCTGTTCGTCCGTCAGTCCAGCGCTTGTTGCTGTCTCGTCGCCTAGCTCTGGCTCACGATGATGCACCTTGATCGGGCACATTCCCGCGATTTCCTCGGCTGCGCCCTTGTCCTCGAACTCAGAGAGCGTCTGGGACAGCATCACCAGTCGCAGTCCGGCGTGGCGCTGGTGCCGCGCAATCTGGTTCAGCGACTCCAAGTTCGCGTCGTCGTTGAACAGGTAGTGAGCTTCGTCGATGATGATCTCGACCTTCTGCTGCATATTTTTCGCCTGCTGGTACAGCGTGCTCAGAAGCAACTGCATGATGAACGACTGCTTGCCGAGGCCACTACCCGAGCCTTCGACCTGCTGGAGGTCCAGATAGACGGCCTTGCTGCTGTCGTCGATCAGCCGCAGGTCCGACTCTTTCGAGAGGTTGCCGAACGTACTCCCCGGGCGGAACGGATGCAGCGCAATCGAGAGTTCGTTTGCGTACTGCTGGATTTTCTGCTGGGAAGATTCCGTCGTCGCTCCCGGGAACATTCCCGGCTCTTCCTGGAGGCGGTCAACCACCTCCAAGAAGTCACTCAGGTTCGGTGAGTTCTCTGGCGTATGCGTTGACGGGTCCGCTGGGTCGATATCGGACTCAGTGAATATCTTGTCGATCAGGAACGTGATCAGGCCGCTGTGCATCTCCAGATCGACATCCCGAGATTGGAGGAAGTTCTCGATGACCCCGTACACTTCGTCTTTCTTCGCTGAGACGGGCTGCATATCCGGGGATTGTTCGAGCACATGCTGAGGCGTCGGATGCATCTCACACGGGTTCAGCGGCGTCTCACCGCTGATCGTGATGGTCTTTGCATCCAGCATCTGTGCGCTGCCGTGCATATCCCCGACCGGGTCGATGTAGATCTGCTTGACGTCCGACCGCTTTTTCAGCATCCGCATCGCCCGAGCCTGCGTGCCGTGGGTCTTCCCGCCGCCGGGCATCCCAGTTACCAACTCCGAGTGGCCGGTTTCCAGATCCCATGGGTCGATCAACAGCGAGGAGTCGTTGTGGCCGTGCAGTCCGTACTCGATGCCGTCCTCCATCCGCAGGTAGTTCGACGAGAACGGGAACAGCGACCCGAGCGCTTCCCCGGTCATCGAAGAAAGCCGATTCTGGCCCAGTTCGTTGGCCCCGATCGGCGAGACGGTCACCAGTCCTGCTTCCTGCCGGCGGGTCGTTCGCTTGACCCCACAGTTCGACGGCGAGTCCCGCAGCAGCGTTTCGAGCCGGTTCGTTTGCTTCCGGAGGTCTTCTTCGGTCTCAGCCGTCAGCCGGATGAACGCCCCGACACGGAACAGCGACGTGTGGTTGCGCCGGACCATCTGCCGGATGTACTTTGCCTGGTTGACCTCCTGTTCGATATCCTCCGCTTCCAGCTCCCCCTTATCGTTTTGCAGCATCTTCAGCGAGGAAATCCACTCCTTCATCACCGACACTGCTGTATCAGCGTCGTATGGGTCGATGTGGATTGAGACATCCACAGCGAGGTCCGTATCCAGCAGCAGTTGCTCCAGCATCCCACTCGTCGGATGCTCGGGATACGTCTCGATCCAGAAGCACCGGGTGTACGTCTCCTGATCGATGAGGGCGTGGTCGGCTTCCCACTCGATATCCGTCGGCGCAACCAGTGACCGATGGTTCTCACCGGGCCTATGCAACTGGGAGACGAAGTCGGTCTCGTCGACCTCGTAGTCGGTCCCACCGACGTCGTCGGTGTCCATCCCCTCCGCAGCGTCATGGGCTGCGGCACCCTCGCCGTGCTTGATGAGTTCTCGCGCGGAGTACGTCACCGGAGAGACGGAGGCCGCCTCTTCGTACTCGCGTTCCGACCGCGTTTCGCAGGCCCAGTAGTCCTCGGTCAAGTGCGCCAGTTCGTGGGGGCTGACCGACCGGCTACGGCACCGAAACATATTGTTGACTGCTCTGTCGACGGTTTCGAGCCGGTCGTGGAGCTTCTTGGCTTTGAACTCCTCTCGCTCGGCGTCAGTGAGCGTGTCACTGTCGAACCGAGTGAACAGCCGCCCAATGACCGGTATCCCAGTCAGGTAATCCGCAATAGAGTCGCTGTTCATCTGGAGGTCGTGAATGTCGTCATCAGTGACCCAGACGACGATGTAGTACTTGCGCTGGAGTTCAGTCTCAGTTTCAACGTTGCCGCTGTCGTCGATGTAGCGGTTGACGAACTCCATGAGGACGCCCCGGAAGATCGAATGGCTCTTCGCATCGGGGTCGTCGAGTCGGTCGATATGCGCTTGGATGTGGGACTCGTTGTCGACTTCGGCCGTCGTGACGTGGAGTTTCGCCCGCCCAGTCAGCGACTCTGACAGGCGTGTGAGTGACTTGACGGCTTTGTCCCATTTCTCGTCATCTTGTAGCGACATATTGGCGGGCTCGACTTCGACCGCGCCGACGTACGCTCCGTCGACGCGCTCAATGCCGTGGGGCATAACCCGCTCTAATCGGGTGACCTGCCGAGTATCCTGATTCCCTTGGCCGTGAGTGTACTGGCGCTTTTTGACGAGCCAGAACAGTTTGACCCGCAGCCACTCAGTCAGGCGATAGTGATCTGGCCGGACTTTGTGTAGGATATACAGGAAGACTTCGACGACCGCTGTGAGAGCCAACGTGGGGAAGAACAGCGCCGCCGGCACGAATGGCATCCCCATCGCGACGAGGAAGCCAAACGGCGGGATGAGGAACAGGATAAGTTCCCCCAGCGTGTAGTCGCCCCAGAAGTTAGTCGAATCTCCGAGCGATTCGTGGATGATGTTCGTGTTGTACTCTTCTTCTGAGTCGGCCATTAGTCGTCATCCTCCTTGTGCGGCAGGCCGTCGCGGTACACATCCGGCCCTAATATATCGTCATCAGTTGCAAACACATCCCTGAGCGAGTCGTACGACTCGGACTCATCGGACTCCGTGGTCTCGGTATCGTTCTCGTCAAAGTCATCGTCGGAGAACGGCGGATCAACCTCAGATTCGTAGACTCTGGTATCGCCAGAGTTGATCTGTGTTTGGCGCTCCATCTTGGTTTGGCGCTCCATCTTCGTCTGGCGTTCGCTAATCGGAGTGTCGTCACTCTCGGAGTCACCAGACGAGCCGGACGAGCCGGACGAGCTGGACGAGGTGGACGAACCACCGTTGGTGAATCGGCTGTTGAGGGGACTTCCACTGGACCCGCTCCCGCCGCCAGAGGGCGGTGAGCCACCAGACCCGCTACTGCCACTGCCGCCGCCAGAAGGTGGAGCGGAACCGCCTGATCCACCGGAGCCACCGCCGCTGGAGCCACTGTTGCCGCCACCTCCGGAGCCGTTGGGACTACTGCCGCCACCGGAACCGCTAGAACCCCTCTTCATGCCGGCGGGGTTGGCTGCCATCTGGCGGTGGACCATCTGGGCACCCGTAGCAGCACTGCCGACACGCCCTTTTGCAGCGCCTGAGGCAGCTCGAATCGTGCCACCCGTCGCCATTGCTGCGCCGGGGCCACCGACCGCGCCAGCGCCGGCTGTCGCCGCTGCGCCACCAGCCGCCGCACCGATCTTGAGTGGCTTTTTGCCGCCGGCGAGCGCCTGTTCGCTGACTTGGATTGCCACACGGCTACTGCGCTGGATGAGGACCTTCTGGGACTTTGCCGCCAAGTACAGCGTCACGAGGCTGATGAACAGCGACAGGTCAGAAGCCAGTCCCCAGTTTGTCGCCTCGAAGCTCATGCGGATCAGGATCGCAGGCGGGATGCCTGCAGCGAGGACTCCGGGATATGCGCCGGCGACCTGTTTCGCCAGTCCAGAGAAGCGGTTCAGCGGCCAGACTTCGACTGCCCAGAACGTCGCAACCAGCGGCATCGAGAGGGTCAGCAGGAAGACCAGCAGCCACCGAGTGATGAAGATGAACGCCGCCTTGAGGTAGACGTACAGTCCGACGATCATCAGAACGACGAAGATCCCAAGGCTGA
The DNA here is from genome assembly GCF_001485575.1 of Haloarcula sp. CBA1127. NCBI lineage: Archaea > Methanobacteriati > Methanobacteriota > Halobacteria > Halobacteriales > Haloarculaceae > Haloarcula > Haloarcula sp. CBA1127. Next base: position 65,666 of record NZ_BCNB01000003.1, on the reverse strand, counting down.
GATCCGCAATCTGCTGGGCTGAGCTGATTAGTGCGGCTGCCTCCTTGGGGGTGTGTGATCCTTTGTACAGTGTTCGGCCAATCGCATCGAAGAACTGCGTCCCCAGCGAGGCTACCGGGAGCCAGAAGAACAGCGAAAGGAAGGCAACACCGAGTCGGCGTAGAAGCTTCTTCCGGATAACCGGGTTCATCGACCCGTATCTAAGCCCGATCATCGCCAGAACAGAAAACTGGATGCCGAGCGCTAACCCAACAATCCCATCGAAATATATATTCGAGATTAACGCGTCCCACGGAGCATTACTCGCAGACTCAAATGCAATGTCGACAGGGGCTGCTGAATTCGGTCCTTCAGGAGAAGGTGTGCCTACCATCGGGTCAATAAGCCACTCAAAGAACCCCTCAAAATACCCAATTATGTCTGTTCTGAGTTGATCAAGGAAGCCACTGATACCAGCTGTAATTGCCGACGAGAGTTCTCCAACCACTCTCTCGACAACCTCCTTCACGATGTCCCCAGCAATTCCCGACTGCATTGCTACGTCTCCGTCTCCGTCTTCGTCGGGGTTGCGGTGACTTCCTCTGGCTCACCAACTAGCGACTTTTTGCACCCATCAGTATTGTTATATTTGATGGTCTGAGAAACTGTAACTGTATCACTCCAAAGGAAGTTAACTGCCAGACGGTGGTTGATCTCAGCTATCTCGCCAGCTTCATCAGCTCTTGCACATATTCCTGGGCCATCCTTGAGGAGAAAATCAAATTTAACGGCAGCAGATTCACCGGGCTCCACTGGTACAAAGCGCTCACTTCTCGTTTCACCATCTAGAAGCGTCTGAGATGCTGCATCTGTGCGTTTCCCCACGTTCCGCACAACCACCGCCAAGCTACCATCGACGAAGTCTGGATGTTCAGCCCCAGGGATAACCTCCTCAAACTCAAACGTGGTGCCCAGTTCGAGTGGGAGTTTAGTTTCGACGTCGTCACCACGGAGATAGAGCGTGTGCTGGCCCCGAGGCAGCGGCTCATTCGAGTCCTCGCCCTCTGTTAGCGAAAGGCGTGTCCGGGTTTCACCGGGGCTGAAATAGTCGCTGACGAACTCCCGCCCGGACTCTGTGATGATGCTGACCGATGAGGGCTCGATCTCATCGGTCACAGCCACTTCCAGAGCCAATTGACGGCCGTTCTCGACAATCTCAATCGACGTCTCTTCGATGTAGTCGGACTGCTCTTCTGGTGGGCCGGCGCTTCCGTCACCTCCGTCACCGCTATTAGACAGCCCGCCACTGCAGCCTGCAAGCGCGGCAAGGCTCCCGCTAAGGAGTCCAAGCACTGTTCTGCGGTCGATACTGCTATTTCGTGGTATATTTTGCTTTGTCATGGATTATACCAACCAACAAGTTTGCCTCTCGTCCAGACGTCGTAGCCATACAGCGCCAGCACAGCCGGCAACAACGTCAGGAGCGTCACTACAGCGAGGTCGATGAACTCCGCAAGGTCGGGGAGATTCACTTCGTAGGCGACCCGCTCTTGGGTGTCTCGTACCGGGACAGCACGCCCTTGCTCCCACCAGATTTGGGCCGGACGATACGTGACTATCGCCGAGGAGACTTCGCCCTGGTCGACGGTGACCGTAATCTCATCATCGCCAGACAGTGGCCGTTCGACCCGGGACTGTCCCGTTGCGACGGTAACGTTCCCTGCCGCAATCGGGAAGCCAGCCGTCGGTTCGACCCGGACCAGCAGGTCCGTCGAGTTGTCAGTCGAGTTGACGACCTCAGAGGTGATGTTGACCTCGCGGATTAGCGTCGGGTTCGTCGAGTCCGCTGGCTGTTCGATGCTGTTCCCGCGAACCAGTCCGTTGATCTCGAAGTTCTCTGTCCGGAGTTGTTCCGCACTCCGAATCGTGAACCGATCTGCCGTCGTGAACGTCTCCGAACGGTTGATCCGAATCTCCGGCGGGAGCGTCGTCCTGTTGGTCGCGTTCGCCGTCGTGTTCACAGTCGCATTCGTCGGATACGTCGCTTCGAGCGACGGCACGAACCGCCAGCCGTCGGAACTCTCATTTTGGACGCGGTTGACCGTGACTGCCGGACCTTCCGTCGTCCGGACAGCATGGGTTTCGAGTGGCCGTACTGGCGTGGTCGTGTTCTCCGACCAGTTCGCCCAGCCGGGCGGTGAGCGGGTATAGAACCGCCACTTGCTCTGGACCTCGTATCCGCCATCGAACTGGACGCTCTGCCAGCTGCCGGGGATTACGGTCCCGATCCGATAGTCGTCGGTCGTGGCCCCTCTGCCGTTCGGGACGACGCCGGGTTCGACGACCATCTCCCGCTCGGAGAGGTTTTCCACCTGGACCGTCCGCGAGTCCGTAACCGTCAGTTCGTACTCGTCAATCTCGTCATCGCCAATCTCCGAGAGATTCGTCGAGATCGTCGTGACCAACTGGAGTTCCGTGGTCCCGTTGATCTCCGTGTAGTTGAGCGTGGGCTGGGCGGCAGTGCTGTTGTCCATCGCAGTGCCGTTGGCGTACAGCGTCGTGTTCGTCGACGTGTCTACGACCTGAAAGTCGTCCTCGAAGAACTCCGAGATGTACACCCGGTAGTCGTGAATGGCACGCACGGTCCCGTTCGCACGGACCAGCCGTTCCGTACCCGACTTTTTGTGGACGACCGTTGATGGCTCGATGCTGAAGAACGCGACGTAGGCGTCACGAATCCAGATGCCAGAGCGAGTGTCCGTGACGTTCACTGGGTGCGAGGCGTTCTCGATGCCAGTCCGGAACGAGTCGTGTTCGGGCCGGTTCCACAGCGTTGTGTTCGATGGTTCGCGAGAGACCATATCTCCCGTGCAAGAGGGGAGGACGGCCAGCGTGCCGTTCTCAGCCCCGGTCCGGTCGGCCCGCGTAAGGTTCGGATGGTCAGGGTCGCCAGACCACAGCGCACGGAAGAACGTGTGGTTGTGGTGGTAGGACCGGTTCGGGGGCACAACGCCTGCTGTCGCGTTTTCTCCCACTGACGCATTGGCCGGCGGGTTCGAGGCGTTCTCGTAGCACGAGACTTTCGCGCTGAGGTTCCGCCTTGCTCCGAGTTCGACGGATCTGTTTGCTTCTGTTTGGTTCGCCGCTGGTCCCTGGTCGGCAGACTCGTTGCCTTCGGTTCCGTTGGCTGTTGTCCTGTTGCCTGCTGTCTCGTTGCCTGCTGGGTCTTGGACGCTGGAGTCGTTGTTGTCAGTGCGATTCGTCTGTGTTCCCTCGCTGTTGGAGCCATTCGGCGCGGTGGCGTTCTGTTGGAGTATCCCCACGCCACCGTGACTCGCGTCGGTGTAGGAGTGTGCCGTCCCCCGCTCAATCTGGGCTGGGTTGCTGCCAGTGGACGCCGGCCCCGCAGCTGCGGCTGTCGAGAGCAGCGAGCAAAGGGCCGCGATCACCAGCAGTGAGCGGAGTGGTAGCATCGTATCTTCAGAATGGCGTCACACAGTCCGAGAAGCCGAAGCCGACGTTGTCCCCGAACTTCGTGATGAGTTCTGGAGCCACGATTGCCAGCACAACGACGCCGAGACCAACCAGCGAGAGGATGAGGTCCCGGCGAGCCTCGTTTTGCTGGTTCGGGTTGCCAGAGGCCCGCATGTACGACAGGCCACTGCGACCGACGAACACCATCGTCGCTGGCAGGCCGAGACCAGCCAGTGCGCCGAAGACGACGTTGACGCCATCCTCGACAGCAGTGTCACAGTAGATGTTCCCGACGTCGGTCTGGCCCATCGCCGAGCCAGCAAACAGCGTGAGGAGCAGTAGCAGTTGGGTCGCCTGTCGCACGCCGGGCGTGAGCCAGGCGTCAGCAAACCGCCGCTTCGCGTGCGTGTAGAGTGTTGGTTGTGCGGTCGATGCGTTCGATGCTGTGGTTTGTGTTGACATAGATATCTCTGTTTTTGCGGTCTTGCTTGCCCGCCGATTCCCCACCGGTAATCCGCTGGTAGCGTTATGTTGGTTTTCTTATACAGTTGGTGAATTCTGTCTTGAATCCACCAGCATGTTATGACAGTGGGATGAACAAATAACTTGTGAACAGAATATAACATTCTAGATTTTGACAGGCAGTATTTTACGTGAATGACGTAGTTTTACGCACCCATGTATACTCAGGCTGTGAAAAATATGTTTGAAAAGTATAATTAACTTAGTCACATGAAAATCCTGATACTGAAAGAATATTTAGAATATAGACTATATATGTCATTATAGTTTCGTCTATACTGTCGGCAAAGTGAAAGGAAAAATACATATAACATAACTAGATATTGTCACATACAAGTGCAACGACTCAATAGGGGACCAGCGAGACGGGACCGCTCCCCACCGACAGCTGGGGAGGGAAATCGCGGATCGCTGGTCCACTCAAGACAGTCAACTAACTCTTGTCTGACGTGCGGCAGACAAACTAGCCGCGGTGTTTAAGACAGGAGCGGCCAAACCAAATCAACATCAAGCATACGGAAAACACTCACCGCTAATCGGTGAGAGGCAGGACGCCGGGGTCGCGCCAACGACCCCGGCTGAAAAGGTGAGCCTACTATCGTTCTCACCTACTGCTTCTTGCCGTGATGAAATAAGCGTTGCGCCCGAACAGAGAGAGCCATCTCTGCGCTGTGTTTGGGTCTAGTCGCGTCGGCAGATAGCTGTGAGACTGTCGTAATCGCCGGACATGACGAGCTTCGACGTTCGCCCCGAGGGGTCGATAGACCCTACCGCACGACTATCACTCGGCCCAGAGGCCATAACGAGTCCTACGGCTCTCAATCGCGCCCTTTGGGAACCCGACACACAACTCTCGGATGCACTCTTGACAGCGCTACGCCAACTGCTCGCGGATGTGCCTCGCGACAAGTGGCGGGCGACACTGATCGAAGAGTGCGGTGTCACGGCACTTACTGACGAGATTCCCGGCACGGAAAACGAGTACCACTACGCGACGCTGGCCGCCCAAGCAGCCGACTCACAGTTGCAGTGGTTCCGGCTGCTGGAAGTGTCTCGCCAGCTCGGTGGAGCAACATCTATCGGGACCCATTCATCGCTTGCTGATGTGCTTGAGGGGCCGATCACGATGCTTGAGGCCGCCGACGTCCAGCCAACGCTTGCCGTCGACGTGCGTGAGTTGTGGGACCTCTCTCGAACACAACGCACGGCGCTGATCAAGTTTCTCGTCGAACTGAGTGTTGGTATCGAGATCGTCCTGACGAACGCGACGCCACGAGTCCAGCGACATCTCCTCTCCGAGTTTGATAAGGTGCTGCCGGCCAGCGTTATTCAGTCTCTGGAATCGTGCCTGCACGGGTCCGACGCCGTGACAACGCGAACAGAACAGCGCCGCCAGCACGTCCGAAATCTCTTGGCCGACCGAGGGGCAAACCATGAGGACTGGAAGCGCCTCTACGCCGTCGCAGATGCCACAAAAGAGGAACTGACCTACGATGCTCTCCAAAGTCACACGCTCTTGGAGTGGTCCTCTCGCGAAGCGATACGCGCGTGGGTGAAGCGGATGGCTGACGCCGATCTGGTGAAATCCTATGGTACACACGAACGGACTGTTCGCCTGCTGCCAGCGGGCTATGCGTTGCTGGATGAACACCCAGACTCCTCTCTCGAAACCTCGTCTGTCCCCTCTGATGGCGGTACGGGCCGTATTGACGAGAGCACGCAAGGAGTGGGTACCAGCCAGCGGGCCGATTCACCCGGCGTTACTGACCCCCCAAAATCTCCGCACAGTTCCGTGTACACCCCAACCGCCAAAGGAGAGGAGGGGGACCGGCCCGACAGCGAGGCCGCGACCGCCACCCGCGGCGGCTCCAGCACCACGCCGTCCGTCTCGTTCCTTGACGGTCACATCCACGACGCAGCGGTCTCAGCGGCCGCTCCCGGCGAAATCGCGCTCTCGTCCCGCACGGTCGACTCGACTGGGGACTCTCGTGGGGTCGGTTACTCATTCCTAGAGGAGCGCGACGAGGTCGTTGTTGAGGTTGAAGCAGCCGGCTACCAGGCCCACACACTGGTCCGTCTTTGTGCGGCGTTACTCTCGGAACCGGCGTTTCAGAAGGTCTTAACGCAGAACAGACTCGCTGGCGGGCCAGACCGGTCTGGTCTTGATGGACTCCCAGTGACTGACCCGTATCTACTCCGGGACGGCGGCTGTCTGGGCTACCTACGAAACCAAGACGCCGACGCGAAGGGGCTTCAATCCCGGCTTCGACAGGCTCGCGACGGCCTACTATCGATGAGTGTTGACGTCGACGTTGAGGACGACAGCAACGACGAGAACAACGGCCTGTCAATGTTGGCCCGGACCGCACACGGCCTGCTCGGCACTGTCTCTCGAATCTATGATATGCTGGGGGTCGACATCACCCGTGTCCTCAAGATTCCTGAGTGGGCTGTCTCGGATGGCTGCCGCCGGGATCACCTCGCGAAGATGATCGCAACCCAGACCGCCGTGTCCAGTCGCTACGGGCTCTATTCCGCGTATCGTGTCCTCTACGAGGACCGCACAGACAAGCGGTCCCAACTTCTCGCGACGCCTGACGTCGATGCAACTGACCCAACCGGCGACACGACTGGCAGCTGGGTCTTGGCCGGGCCGACCGTCGATTCGATGCGCTCGAACCTCGAAAATCTTGACGAGTATCTCGATCTTCAGGACGAGGCTGACGGGTTCTCAGCGTTCATACTGAATGTCGATATCGTCAACGGTGATCGTCGCGACGCCGTCGCCACTGCGCTGTCCCGGCAACTCAGCCTCAAATCGCTGAAACCGACCCGAGAGACGGTTTCGATCCTCCATGCACTGACGAGCGATGCCTTCGCTGCGGCACGGGCCGTCTCCTATCTCGGTGCCGAGACGGACCGGCCACGGACCCTCACGACCGACGATCTCCAGTATGCGCTGTCGATGCTCGATGCCGCCGAACTCTTACCCGATATCGGCCCCCGATCTGTCTCGGAAACTGTCGCGATACTGCTGGATGTCGATGAGCCCCTGGCAACGGGTGACCTTGCCGACCTTCTGGACGTCTCGACACAGACGCTTCGGAACAATGAGACGTACTTTGCCGACCTTGAGGCTGCCGGCGTCATCCAACGCGAGGATCTTGGGCCGGGTCGAGCGACGGAATGGCGGATTTGCCTGTCGTTCAATGGTGAGGACAGCGGTTCGCGGGCTACGATCCCTACCCCTGAGGTGGACACAACGGCCTACGGGCCGGCGTTCTCCGACGAAATGGCCGTTATCGCCGAAGTTCTCTACGAACTAGGACACCGGGAGATCGACTACGGCGGTGAACTGACGCTGACTGTGACAGGACGCGGTGATCGGTTCGACGAGTGGCTGGAGTTGCATCCAGATGTCAGGCCAGTGCTGTCGCTGGTCGCTCACCTGCAGGGGACGACGCTCGAAAAACTGACTGAGACGGGTGACACAGTCCGTTACCAACCCCCCAAATCGGTCGTGCTGGGGCTTGATCCCGATCCAACGACAACGCAGACTTCGCTCGTCAATTCTGCAAACTAGAGAGCAATCCGCCGATCTGGATGATTCCCTCTACGCGGTTGTGATTAGCGCGATAATCACGACCAAATTGGGAGTGGTAATTCCAATCTGGAGGACATCTTATTGTTGGCTGGTCGTGATCCGCCGGAGGTCCTCCATTTCGTTCTCGGTGATTCAGACTTTGTGTTCGTTCTAAATAGTAGCCTCAATATCATAATAGTAATCTCATTTTCCGTTACTACCGCACCCACTGGAAGGTCCAGACACACCGCATTTCCAGTGAAACGAGTGGAATCTGTTGTGGCTCATTAGACAAGTCGTTACACTGCTAAGATCAGGATTTGTCGTATCCATTCCAGTTCTGGGCGGACCGTCTCCGCTCAAGTTGGACATCTTTCTCTTCAAGTTTATTCTCGAGATCATTATGCAGTTCAGAGATATCTGATATTGACTCATCGATCGCGTCTTTCGACTTGTACCCGTACCAGAGGATTCCTTCTACAGTTTGTCTTTCAACCCCAGATGCAAACATTTCGAGGTATAAATCAATCAGCCCATCGAGTGCGATACGAAGAGACGCAGTATCACGGCCATACACACCAGTTTCTTCACCCCCGTGGACTACATGATTGCGTCGTTGTCGGAGGACGTCGATTCGCATCTCTAGGAGTTGGTATCTACTCGGCCGATTCCACGGTACACTTGAGTTTGTTCGATCTGACTGATTCTTAACCGCACCACTCCCATACTCTATAATATCTTTTGAATCAGATGATCCACCATCGGTCATTACCAGGGCTTCTACTGCTTGCCACAAGCAGTGGTACTCATCAACGATCGTATCAGCAGCAAACGACCGATGATATGCAGCCAAGCCTTTGCGCCAGGCTTCGGTTATTTCTGGGTCACACCCAGTCCGGACAAATAATTCGTCCACTTGTTGGGACTGTTCGGTTGAAAGTCTGTGCGGCGATCCATACTCTAGCGAATTAGTCGTTCCAAAATCGAGACAGTTGTCGTCTTCGTCGCAGATGAGATGGAACGGTGGCATCGGCACATGAGATTTGTCTACTGGCCCTGCATACTCCGGAATATCGTATGGCGCGTAGTCCGTCTCGTGATCGTAAACCACTGCAGTCATGCCACCGAGAATAGCCTGGATTGTCCTCCTGAATTGAACATTGGCCTCTTCAATACTTGATGCATCGTACTCAACCCGCCAATACGAGACGATGCTGTCGCTAGGGAGCCCGTCCGAATCGCAGTACTGACTAAACGACTCTTCTGGATGCTCAATATCTCGTACTGACCCGGAGCTTAAAGCGGACTCTATTACCCTCTCCCATTTCTCAGAGGTAACTGCGCGGACTGTCGATCCTCCAATATTCAATACAGTCGGGAGCCGGTGCCTATCACTACTAACAAGATTTAGTGCACAGTAGATCCGGAACGTTCGACTTTCCTCATCGGTGCTGTCTCTTTTGAGAATTTGCTCAAAGATTGTATGAGGTTTCCAATCTCCAGGGAGTTGGTCTTGTTCTACGCCCAGATGTTCTTCGATGCTGCGAATTTGACTAGACGATAGGTCTTCCGCCCATGGACTTGGCGGACCATCGAAAAGTGACCGAACACGGTCGTCATCGTCTGCCCGTGCTTCATAGGCTTCTAACAACTCTTCTTCACATCTAACGATGCTTTCGATCGCACTGTGTATGACGTGGACCCGGTGGTGTTCAGGGAGTCTGACGTCAAACTCGAATGTCTTCGAATCTCCATTTTCACCGTCATCGTCAGATGCGTCAGGGTCTAGCCTGTGACTGAGTATGCCAAGAAGCTGAGGATATCGTTCTCCGTGGGCCCAAACACTGGTTGTCTCTCCTTGTTCGGCTGCGTGGCGCACTTCCCCAAAAGCCCATCTCAACACATGGCCCGCGGATAAGGAACTCATCTGTTAAGGCTCTCAAATTCGTCTTTCACCTGTTCGAAATAAGTTTCCTCCATGAGGCGTGCGTTGCTAACGCGGTGGAAGTCATCACAGATGAATTCTACATCTTCTTGATCGAACCCATACGCATCGAACACCGCCGCATCCAATTGCGATTGAGTCCGACGTCGCTCCTCAGTTGGGCCTGGTTTAATGATCTCATCACTGATCCCGAGGTCGTTTGCGAGGTCTTCGAATGGCTTCCCGTAGCAGTTGAGGCGGGCAGCCTTCCGCCACACCTCCTCAAAGTGTTCGTCGCCTTCAGTTAACTGCGGGAGTTGCGACTCACGGAACTTGTACATCACCACACTTTTGTCCACCTTCGTCCGCATCAGATAATCGAACGCGAGACTGTTCAGTACCCCAACCGCAGCAAATAGTTCTTTATCGGTGAATATGCGTTTGTACGCACTGTGAAGCGTATCGTTTGATAGATCCGAGATATCTGGATTGACCTCGAGCGGACGAACGGTGTGCAGCTTGTTGTGGCAAACATACCCTTTCGGGATTACAGTCGCGATCATCGTCCGCTCATCTGTTGGCTGAGCAATATCTCGATAGACGATGCGGTGTTCCTCGCAATCGAGTTTGACGTCATCCCCTGAGAGTGGTTCTCCCCGGGTTTCGTCCAACAGTTCGTTGACGACAGACTTCTTCGAGCCACTCTGAGTGACTCCTGTTTGCTCTCGAACTGCCGCAGATTCACCGACGAAATCGTACAGTTCGGACTTTAGGTTCCGGACCTGTTTCTCTCGAATTCGCTGTTTCGCGCTCCGTTCTGACCCGTCGTCAACTGACCAAAACCGTGGCGGGTCGATATTAAACGCTGAGTCATCGTACTGGAACGAATAGATGTTCCGACCCCCCAGTACTGGATAGTCCCCCTCTTCGCTATCCTCGATGAATCGGTCGGAATCATTTGTTCGATGAAGTTCACAGTACGGATTTGCGTACCAACTGTCGTTGACTCGTTTGCTAGCTTCGGGATGCTGAATAATAGTTTTCAGCACATCGACTTGCTCTTGCGTTTGGACAATCGGGAAGGTGCCAGCAGTCGGTGAGTAATCAGCGAGCACCGATGCAGGGATATCCAGTAATCTCGATGAATCTCCTTCTTTGAGTTCTCTGAGGATTCGGAGGTCAGACTGACCAAAGATACCACGCAGTTCATCGGTCCTTCCAGAGTTCTTGAATACGACAATTCCAAATTTGTATTGTTGATGAATGTTCTGGAAAATCCCATTGTTTTCGAATCCAATGATGGACTTCGTCGTTTTCGAGTTCATCAACTCCTGGCGGAGGTCCCTCGTTGCGAGTCCAGTGAAGATGTTTCCGGGGAGGATCTGAGCAACGTAGGTACTTTCGTCCGCCAGCTTATAGATCCGTTCTAAAAAGAGCGCAGAAAGATCGTTCTCGGTAGACCGTTTCCGTCCATCGACCTTGGGGTCCTGGAAATCGTAGTAATTGCTATTGTGGAAATACTCTGCGAGTCGGTGGATTTGCTCTTCATAACGGTCATACTCATCTTCGAGTCCAGGATTTGCTTTGGACACCTTGTCTATCTCTTCTTCTTGTTCACTCGGAAGTAGCGTTCTGAAAGACTCAATCCGGTCAGCGTAGAACTCGTCACGAGTCGGACGAATCCGGTCCCACGGCGGGTTACCGATAATCACGTCAAACCAACCTTCTTGATAGACTTTCGCGAACTCGATTACCCAGTGGAAGGGATTGTGGTCATTGACTTCTTCCTGAGTAACCTCAAGCCCAGCCTGCTCAAATTCGTTCTTGACTCGCTCATTAAGGTCATCACGCGCAGTATTCATCGTTTCTTCAACCTCCTCGCGAAGGTCAACTGCGCGCGCCCCTGACGCGGCTTCTTGATCTTCGATGAGGCCTGCGACTTCGTCGATGTAACTCTCAACTGCGTTTTCCCCGAAGTTGTCAAGCGTGGTATTATCGTCGAGAACGCTTTCTTCGTCGGTGATGAACCCAATCAGGGAGTTTCCGTCTCTGATGTTGAAATCGATGTTCGGTAGTGGTTCGACGCTATCGGGGTCATTCTCAATTTGCGCCACCATCGACAACCATAGTCGGAGTTTACAGATCTGTACCGCGCCGTCATCGATGTCAACACCATACAGATTGTTCTGTATGATCGTCCTCTTTACAATTAGCTCCTCCTGATCTGGGTCAAGTTGGACTGCAGTTTTGAGCGGTGATCCCTGGTCATATTCGTCGGCCGTGTGAGTCCGCTTGATCGTCCGAATAGATCGGAGATATAATTCGAGCAAAACCTCTTCGGCGGCAAGGAGGAAGGCGCCACTCCCAACTGCAGGATCCAGAATCGCGGTCTCAAGGAGAACGTCTTTGTAGAAAGTCTCTACGTCCCGATTGAGGGAGAAGACCTGCTCGAGCGAATCGTATTGCTGCGTAACGGAAGGGAGGTCGTTGAGTTCGTCAATCAAATATGGCCGAATCGACCGCTGGGCCATATACTCGGTGATTTCTTCGGGAGTGTAGTAGGCACCCATTTCTTTTTGATTGACAGTCTGTTCGAAGATGTGTCCCAAGATCTCCGGTGAGAGGTATTTTGGTTCAACAATATCGAGTCGCTCGTCGACGTTCCAATTCCACTCGTCGAGGAAACTCAATATCCGGCGGTAATTGTCATTCCGCTCTCCACATGTCCGACCGAGTCGGATTCGTGGATTCTTGTTTTCGACGGAAGATTTTGCGAACAACCCGCCGTTCAGGTATGGAAGATTGTCATCAGAAATGAACGAAGTGTCGATCTCATCACCTCCGTCGGCCCCTTGATCTTCTTCGGCGAGGACTTTGAAGAAGAGCGGCTCGTAGAACGCTGAGTATACGTCGTTCTTTTCTTGGGCTGCATCATCGTGCTTCTCAAGGAGATAATCGGAGTTCCCGTTTAGCAGACCTTTCTCCTGGATGAAATGGAGGAAAATAAGCCTGTTAAACAGCGTCTGGACATACCGGGCTTTCGCCTGGCCAGGTTTGTCCACATCTGATGACAGGCCGATAACTTCGCCGATCAGCTCCGTTCTGTGTGTCTCGAATTCGTCGTAGAATCGCTTAACAACCTCACGTGTGTCGTAGAGATTCTGAATAGACGTAACGTCATCTGCTTTCAAATCGTTCAGTTTGTCCAGAACAGTGTACTTCCGCCCATCTCCCGTGAACTGTTGTTTTTCGAACGAATACCGCTGATAGGTGGTTTCGGTTCGTTCGCCAAACGATGGCTTTCGCGTGATAAACGTATATTGTTCGAAGCTATCAATTACAAAACAAGTGCGAGTGTTGTTGTCCAGAACACTCCGATAATCTATTGGTGATTTGTCATCCTCGGCCAAGATAACCAGGATGAATTGGCTCTCAGAGAGTTTTAGAGCACGAAACGAAGCCTCGCTGAGCGTTTCTTCGTCGCTGGCACTAATCTGATTGGAGATATCGACCTCTTCTAGCCCTCGATAAGCGAACGTGTCTACAACATCATCCAACGTTTCCCAATCCGAAATATCACGACCAGTGATATTTTGGAAGACCGTCTCCATTGGCCAATTCTTGGACACAACCCCGTATAAAATTGTGCCATCCACTCTGTGGCTTTTCGCAGTACTTGCAGACGGCTCTATGTCGATAGAGCAACGAGCCTATTCGAAACTGGACAGTTTCTATACGTTACACTCACCGCGCCGTCACGATCCCCCAACAGAAAATCCCTGCTGCAGCTGAGTTCGCCCCGGCCAGCGTCGACTGAAAGTCCGGATTCTGCTTAATGTACTCGTCCAGGAAATCCTGCAACTCCGCTAAGAACGCCTCCGTCTCCCAATCGGTCAGCGCCTTCCCGTCGATTCGGAAGCGCTGCCGGAGTTCGTAGTCCTCGTCGGTATTGGCCAACAGGATCCCATTCAGCCGTTCGTGCAACTGTTCGGCCCATTCGCCGACTTCAATCGGATCTCCACTGGGCCCTGTCACTAACTCGGTGTTATTCATCAACCGCAGTTCGAGGTACTGCAGGAGTTTCTCTTGCTCGACAGAGATTTTGCCGCCCTGTTTGAACGCGCCGCCAACCTGTCCCGCCTGAATTTCTTCCAACCGTTCTTCCAACTCATCATCGATCCGCTCTTTCAACGACTGGATGTCTCCGGACCCGAGGTCAACTCCCACCGACTGCGTCTCTGGTGCAATCCCTAACCGCCGGACCTTCGCCACCTCCTCTACATCACCCTGCCCAGTTGCGTGATACAATGCCCGTCGCGTCCGCCCTAACGGCGGCGAGCTTCCATCATCGAACCACAGATGTGCTAATCCGAACACACCAGGGTCGACCGTCTCAGGCGAGTTCTGGTACACCGTGTACAGCAGGTCGCGCTCCCCAGGTGGAGTGTCGAAGTAATCCATGGCGAAATCGAAATCTTCGGACTCCAGGTCATACGTCTCCACCAGCTGCCGGCGCAGTTCCAATCGCTCCAACGCAGCACGCTCGTCACTGCCGGCATTCCGAAGCAGCGGGTTCGTACTCACGTCGTCGAGTTCGTTGTAGTCCTCGACGGACCGCGTCCGCTCAAGCGACTCGCCGATCTCTTCGACTTCGATTTCCCCGATCGTTTTCTCAGTCTCAATCCCAGCTTTCTCTAGGGCAGCGTTCTCATTGGGGTCAAGGATGTTGTTCTCTTTCCCGACGATGAGAGCGATATCGCTGATCTTCGCTTGCAGCCGTTCCAGCAATTTGATGGCCGCCTCGATATCGCCGTCCGGGAAGAAGTTGTGGACGAACTTGTCGTCGGTGTTCCCAATTCGGTCAATGCGACCAACGCGCTGGACGATGCGCATAGGATTCCACGGCAGGTCGTAGTTCACCACGACCTGGACGTCCTGGAGATTCACACCCTCACTCAGTGTGTCCGTGGCGACTACGTACTGGAGCTCGGATTCGCCAGACTCGGCCAGCGTCCGCTGATAGCCTGAGGCATCGGGGGCGAATCGCTTGATAATCTTCTGTTTGTTGTCGTCCCCGCCTTTCACCACAGCGCTGTTGGCATCGGTGACTTGGTCGCTTTTGCGCCGCAACGACTCGTACACGTAATCCGCGGTCGCCCTGTATTGCGTGAAGATGAGGATCTTCTTATCGTGCTCCTCGATGACCTCGCACAGTTCGTCGATCTTCGGGTCACGGAAGCGCTGGAGGAGGAACACCTCTTCGTAGAACTCTTTTGTCTCCTCAATGATGCCCTCCGGATCACGGCCGGGGTAGATACGCGGGTTGATCTCGTCTTCAGGTACATCGGGGATCCCCGTCAAGTTGTTTTGTCCAAGCCACTGGTTGACTCCCACGGAGAGATCGCTCAACCGGCCGGGTTCCTCGCTGATTTGGCTGATGAAGATTGCGAGAAAATATGCCAACAACGTGATGTCTTCGCGGATATAGCGCACCACGTCACCGATCGTCGCGTCCTCGAGTTCGTCACTCGATCCATCCGAACGGATCGCGCCGGTGTCAAACCCGAATTCCTCGAGCGTCTCTTCGATTTGGTCCGCTTCCCGTTCGCTCCCGACGAACTCGGCTAGCGTTACGGGTGCTTCCTCGTCGCTATCTAAGCCCGCCTGCAGGGCCCGTAAGCGCTCGATGTCCTTGTCCGACGGCAACTCCTCCAATGCACGCAGCAACGCCGTCTCACTGTCGTACAGCGTTTTGATCGACTGGACGAACGCGTACGTCGACGACTCAAGCCGCTTGAGGAGGTTTAGCTTGAACAGCGCTTTCAGCGTCCCACCGGACTGGGGGTTGCGCACAGTGATGTGGGGGAGGTGGAGTGCGTCAATCACCTCCGGGAGATTATCGTAGACCGGCCGATAGGCCCCCGGGAGTTGGTACTCCTCGCGGGTTACCTTCGGCGGTTTGAAGCTCATATCGATGTCGTCACTCTCGATGATGCTGTCTTTCACGTGCTTGCGCGACCGCAGCACCATGATCTCGTTGAGTATCTTCGAGATCTCCTCGGAACGATCCTGGAGCTGGTTGTTGATCTTTGCGAGACGCTCATCGGAGGCCTCTTGCGTTCCGGAGATTATCTCCTTGCGATCCTCGGACTGCTGGACGTACTCATCAAAAGCGTTGAAATCGAGATTCGCCTTGTTCCGGAGTTCGTTCTCGTCGGTAAACAGGCTGATGAGATTTTGGAGGTCCTGCGCGGAGTTGTTGATTGGCGTCGCGGTCAGCATGATCATCGTCTTCCCGCGTAACTCGCGAATGTTGGCGTGGCGTCGTGTCCCCTTGTAGTCGTCGTCGTCGTCCGGGGTGGGAGCCCACTTGCCGTGGTTGCGGAAGCGGTGTGCCTCGTCGATGAGCACCACATCCCACTGCTGCTTGAACTCCTGCAGCGTCTTGTAGGTGAGGTTCTGAAACTTGCTGATGCTCATAATGTCGAGGTGGGTCCCATCGACGTCGAGATTGAAGAACGGGTTTCCATCCTCGTCGGTGGTATCCTGCAACAAGTCAGACCACTGTTCGGTCAGATTCGCGGGGACGATCAACAGACACCGCTTGTTGTTCAGCCGGTAGTCTCGCAAGAGTTCGCCCCCAATGAACGACTTCCCCAGTCCGACAGAGTCGGAGACGATACAGCCATTGTAGTTCCCGAGCTTCTCGCGAGCACTTTCGTAGCCTACCGCTTGAAAGTGGTATAGGGGGCTGTCGAGGCGTTCATCGATATTTCCGCCGAGGGCGTCGTAGGCGACCAGCTTGTACAGTTCGAACGGCTCGATCTCGGTGCCGAACATCTCCGATTCGCCACCGTTGGATCCCTTCCAGTCCTGGTAGTTGTCGTTCTGTTGGATGACATCTATGATGTCGAGGCTGAAGTCCTCTGAGTTGGCCCATTGGCTATCGTACCACTCGTCGAACGCCGCGACGTCGTCTGACTCTTCGGTGGTGAGGTTCAGTTCGATATTGCGGGTGTGACCTGAGCGCGTGAAGTTCGACGACCCGACGACAGTCGCGGGGTCATCGGACGCAGGGTAGCCATCTTCAGTCTGAGCGGCGGTGTGGAAGCTCGCGCCCTTCGCATGGAAGTAGCCGTCATCGGTGAGGCGAACGCGGACGTCGACGACGCCTTGTTCAATATACTCGCGGAGTTGATCGACCTGTTCCAGTTGCGCGCTGTTGAGCTCAGAAAGATCCTCATCGAAGCGCTTGCGGAACGTCTCCCGGAGGGTCATCCCCTCATCGATCTCATCGGCGGTACGTTGGTCCGTTTCATTCCCCATGAGGATTCTGAGGGGTGCCTGTTCGTCCTCGTTGGTTCCGTGGAGGTGGTTGAGTGACTCGTCGACAAGGTCGAACCCAGAGAGATAGAAGTAGCCGGTGGCGATGCGGATCTCCTGACTTTCGGGGACGAGCGAGTCGAACGTGTCCGCCAGCGTCTGGCCGCGATTATCGATCAGGCGCTCGAGGTCACCGGGCATTGGTCCTTACTTTTACTGCCATCCCCTAAGTATGTATGCGGTCGGCCGAACGATGGGACGCCTGAACGGGTCAGGTTACGCGAGTTCGTGATACTGCTCGCTGACCATTTCGAGATACTCGCGGTCCATCAGCCGTGGGTTGTCGACGAGGTGGAAGTCGTCGAGGACGAACTGCATCGCCTCGGGGCCCAGTCCATAGGCGTGGAACGCGGCGGCGTCGATCTCGGCGCGGAGCTGCCGGCGCTCGTCCTCGTCGGTCACCGGGTCGACACCGCCCAGTCGCTCGCGCATCTCCTCAAAGGCGTCGCCGTAGCAGTTGAGCCGTGCAGCGCGCGTCCAGATGAAGTCGAACCACTCGTCGCCATCTGTGAGCCGCGGGACCTGCGACTCTTCAAGCTTGTATTTGACAATGTGAGTGTCGATTTTCGTGCGCATAAGGAAGTCGAACGGAATACTGTTGAGGAGTGCTACAGCCGCAAAGAGTTCCTCGTCGGAGAAGATGCGGTTGTAACAGTTGTGGAGCGGCCGGGAGTTCAGCTGCTCTTTGTTGTCGATTACTATCTCATATGGACGGAACGACTGGAGAGTTTCCAAACAGGTGATTCCCTTTGGGACTATTGCTGCGATCATTGTACGCTCGTCGGTAGCACGAGCGACATTTCGGTACCCAATCCGGTATTCCGTGTAGTCGGGGAGAACATCTGACGCTTCGAGCCCCACACCACGGACACTTTCCAGTAGGTCGTTGACGAATGCTTTCTGTGATTTACTCGTGTCACTACCGTCATACGTAGAGTAGATCGACTTCTTCAGATAGCCCTTGTTGAACGCCTTTTGCCGAATTCTGGAGCGTGCACTCTCGTCCGGGTCTTTCGAGTCAACACTCCAATAGCTTGGTCCATCGATGTCGTAAATTTCCGTGTCATGGGCAAACTGATAGATGTTCCCCCCGCCGTAGATCGGATAATCTCCCAATTCGGGGTCTTCTACGAACCGCCCCTTGTCAGTAGGTTCGTGGAGCTCTTTCGTTACGAGATCTCCCCACCACGGTTGTTCCTTGTCTGCGATTATCGGATGCTGTAGAATCGAATCAAGCGTATCAGCTTGTTCTTGCGATGTCACCGATGGAAAGATCACTGCGTTAGGCGAGTAAGATTCGAGAACACGTCGCGGAATGTAGGCTGCATCTTCCTCTATTGTCTGGAGGATGTCGGTTGAGGTTTGTGCGAAAACGCCGTCTACCCCCTCAGTCTCACCGCAGTTCTGGAAGGTGAGGATCCCGAAGCGGTACCGATCATCGATTTGGCCGAATATGCCCTTGTTTTCGAATCCAATGGTCGTCTGGAGCGTCGTCTCATTGAGTAGATGCTGACGCAGATCCTTTGCAATAGCGCCTGTAAACACGAAGCCGGGTAGGATTAGGCTCGTCCACCCGGACTCCGATACCAGCCCGAACGTCCGCTCTAAGAACAACGCCGAGAGGTCATTTTCGCTAGCTACGCGACGCCCATTCACCGAGGGAGACTGTAGATCGTAGTCCGGTGCGGTGTTAAAGTACTCTGCTCGCTGTTCCATCCCGCGCTGGTACTCTTCCCACTCGGATTTGATCGACTCGTCGGCGAGCAGCTCTTCCTCCACCTCGTCTTTTTCGTCGGCGTTGTACGTTCGGAAGCGCTCGTTGTACTTCGAGAAGAAGTCACTGCGATTCGGACTCAGAACTTCCCACGGTGGATTTCCAATCACCACGTCGAATCCACCGTCGTCAATTACTTCTGCGAACTCGACGATCCAGTGGAAGGAGTCGAATTCTTGTAGCGTCTCGGCGTCCATTTCTTCCATCCCAGCGTCCCGCAACCGCTGCGCGAGGTCCTCGTCGAGATCGCTTCGATACTTGCTCATTCGCTCTTCAGCGATCCGGCGCCAGTTCGCCGCGTCAGAACTCGTCGTCGCCGCCCTATGCTTGTGGACCGCCTCGATCACCTGCTTGAACTTCTTCTGGACAGAGAAATCGCCGAAGGTTGTCGCCCCATCTGAGGCCGACGGAAGCTTGTCGATATACCCGATCAGGGAATTCCCTTGGCGGATGTTGAAGTCGATATTTGGCAGCGGCTCGACTTCATCGGGATCGTTCTCAATGTCGGCGACCATCGACAACCACAACCGAAGCTTGCAGATCTCAACGGCCCCGTCATCGATATCCACCCCGTACAGGTTGTTGAGGATGATCTCCCGCTTGGCGTACAGCGTCTTGCTCCCAGAGTGTTCCACCTCCTCTAGCGCCTCTTCGATGGCAGGCGTGCGCTCGAACGCCGGCAGCGCTTCGAAGTACTCCAAACAGCTCAGATAGACGTCTAAGAGCACGTCCTGGGCCGCAAGGAGGAACGCCCCACTCCCGACCGCAGGGTCGATGACACGCCCTTCCTGAAGGTGCTCGAAATACAGCGTCTCGACGTGCTCTCGCTGAATCGAATCCAGCGCCCCGATTTGTGCGACGGCGCCATCATCAGCGATCGCCACCTCTGCCGCTACATCAGTTTCGCTGCCCAGCCCGAACAGCTCGTCAATAGACTCGTAGGACGTCCCAACGTCCTCGTTCAATTGGTCAAGAAGATACGGATGAATCGTCTCCCGAGCCACGTAGTCGGTGATCTCCGCAGGCGTGTAGTACGCCCCCATCTCTTTTTGATTGACAGTCTGCTCGAAGATGTGACCGAGGATCTCTGGCGAGATGTTCTTCGGCTCGACAATGTCAAGCCGTTCGTCCACGTGCCAATTCCACCCGTCGAGGAACTCTAGAATCCCACCGAATAGTTCGTTTGTCTCTTCTGTGGTCCCGCCGAGTGTCACCTCCGGGAACTCTTCCTCGACGGGCGTCGTTGAGAACAGCCCACCGTTGAGGTACGGCACCGTGCCAAAGCCTTCGGCCTGCTTGTTGTCCGCCAGCACCTCGAAGAAGAGAGGGTTGAAAAAATCTTCGTACACGTCCTCCCCCTCGTCGACGTACTCGGTGTGCTTCTCGAGGAGGTAGTCCGTGTTGAAGTTGAGGAGGTTCTTTTTCTGGATGAAATACAAGAAGATGAGACGGTCCATCAGTACTTGGACGTAGCGCTGTTTCGCGTCACCGCGACCGTCAGGGATCCCCGCAACTTCCGTCACTAGGTCCGTCCGCAGCGACTCGAACTTAGTGTAAAATTCCTTGACGACTTCTCGGGTGTCGTACAGCGCTTGGACTGACTGCCCGTCGCCGTACTCGATCTCGTTGAGTTTGTCGAGCACCGAGAAGCGACTCCTACCGTATTCAAAGGCACTCCGATCGAATGAGAACTGCTGATAGGAGATCCGGCCAGCTTCCCCGAATGAACGCCGCCGCGAAATGAAGGTGAACTCCTCGAACTCGTTGGTCGAGACGAGGTTCGTATGCCGGCGGTAGGTCATTCGGTTCGTGAACGACTTCGCGTCCTGCGTCGGTCCGGCTTCGATGATGGAGACGAACTGATCGTCGTCTAGTTCCATCACCAACTCGTCGTCCTCGCCGAGATCTTCACGGGGGACGAGACCCCGCTTCTGGAGAGACGTAGAGATATCCTCGAGCGAGGTCCAGCCCACGACGTCGGCCGCGGTAACCTTCTGGGTATCCATATCCGGACATCCAGCCGCCCCCTTATTGAATGTGTAGTGTCGCGACAAGTGGGACCATCGAAGACAGGATCGATACAGGTGAGATCCTGCTCGCAATCATCCGTGTCCTTGAGCGCGCGGAGGGGCCCGTGGAGACGGTAGAAGACGTTCGATGGATCGTTGTGGGCATGGAGGACTCGGACGATATCCCGACCACCGAAGAGGTCCGGTCGGCTCTCCAACTTCTCGCGCACGCCAGTGTGGGGGTCATCGAGCAGGATGGAGAAGGATATCGGGTTACTACTGACTACGAGAACGGGGTACAATTGGTCCGGTCTCTTGGACAAGTCGTTAACCTCTTCCCATGACAGACAAGGATTGAAACTAACATTTGTGATTTAGAGTCAACTAACTTTCTCACTAGCGCGACGCTGTGCTGCTGGGCTATACGTGCTCTTGTAGTGGGATAGAGACCTCCTGATCAGCCGGCATTGCGAACTGCTTGATTACCCGGAGGAATGTTGAGTCGTCACAGGTGTTGTTTTCGTCGAAAAAACAGCCAGATTCGCCCTCAGAGTGGGCACTTCCTTGGGTGAGGCATGCCGAGGCAAACAGATCGAGGATCTGTTCGTCCTCGTAGATTCTGTTATCGGCTCTGTGAGAGTCGAAATCGCCGAAGGCGTGCCTTCGGGCGGGCTCGACGATCTTGGTCCCCTGCTTTCGAACGTGCTCGCGTGTTACCGTCGATTCGTCGCCGTCTTCGTTGACCTCGTCTTCGTCAGGAATGATCGGAACACGTGCTTCCAATACAACGCCGCGGTCAACGGCCTCCTGTGCGATACCTGCAGCAGCCGCGTTGAGCATCTGTCTGGTCTGTTCGCTGAACCGCTTCACGCGTACGAGAGTGACTGCTGGCTCGGTGCCTTCTCCAAATCAAGCGTCTTCAGGAGTGATGGTCGGTTTTCGAGGCGATCTGCGACCTCGCTCTGGGCGAGGTCGTAGATCTGCTGATAGAGATACACCCGAGCCATCGGTTCAGTACCGTTTGCGGCCTTGTGTTGCTGGCAGCCGTCGGTGAGTCCGTCAACTGGAATCGATACCTCTCCAAGGACAGATGATCCGCTGATTCACAGACTTCAACAGCGTGATAGACGATCGCCCCCGTGAGCGCGGGGGCGTCGTCATCGACTGCCGTCATCCGTTTAGAGCTCATCGTAGTTCTGAGCGCGGTAGCAAGTGCTCTGTTGAATAGCGGCCTCTGAGCCACACTGAGACGACCCCGGTCTTGAAACCACTAGCGTCAGCCACTAACGGGCCTCCTCAAATTCCGACTACCTCAACCAACCCCGCTATTCAACAGAGCAGTAGCAAGCGGTTTCAAGTCGTCACATTAGTCGCCAAATCGACTGTTTCAGAATCTTATCGAACCCATAGCGGTTTTGTCACATGGTACTGCTATCCAACTAAACTGCCAGCAGGCTAATGGTTGGTAGAAATCGAGATTCCGAAAACGTGTAAAGTACCGTCCAGTCAGAAGTCAAGCCTCAGCTCCCTGGGCCAGAATTTCCGGATGCGGTCGATTGCTGAGAATTATAAAAATCAACGAACAGGTACTTTACAAAGGTCTTGTCGAACTTATTTTTGCGGTTCCAAAAGACAACTACACTGACAAGTGAGGCGATCACGACACCCACAGTTACGATATTTGAAGGAAGTAGAGAGCGTCCCAGACAGCTAAGACTACCTAAAACAGCGACCACAACAAGCAGGGACCAAGACGCGACCCACATACTCCGATGAAATGAGTAGACCGACTGAAATCGAAGGGCTCGCGTATAGGAAGTCGTCTCAAGATAACTCAAAACCATCTTCAGAAGCTTCCCGTGGTGATCGAAATCCGATGGAAGCGAAAAACGCTGCTCACATAACGTCAAAAACGATTTTTCAATATGTGTGACCGAAAGCGGTGCCGTGGCTGGCGTCTCATTTTGAATTGCGGTGAGTGTATCACCGAATGTCGTAGGCGAATCGGCCCAGCTGCCCAGCGCCTGAAGCAGATGGCCAGTCACGTATGCAAGAGTAAGAAATCCTCCGACAACCACTCCACTGGGAAGCCCCTGTATCAGCTCGTCAACCGGGAGTAGAACAATGAGAGCGCCGATCCAGAGCGCGCCAGGAACGAGATTCGTGATGACATCATAGAATCCCAGCGCTCGGAAGCTTCGTGCAAGAGCCATCCCTATTCTTGCAGATATCCCGACATCTCATATATTATCCTATATGAACCGCTGGTACGGTATTCCAAGAGTGTCGACCCGATCTCAGAAGGGATTATGCCGACGCGAGAATTTGCTGTTCAACGGCGGTGAGGTCTGCACTAGAACCAAATATCTCACCAAGAATCTCACCCGCGAGCCACGCTGCCCCAATCAATACGATAGCACCACCGACGACTTCCCCCAACGAAGATTGCTGAGACTGCTGCTCAGAGGCAGACGTAGTCGATGAGGAATCTTCCAGACCGTCGAAGAGTCCATGTTGATTCGTCTCAGCTGTTGGAACTACAGTCTGAAACTCAGGGCAACCACCGATCTCAGTGTCCAGCGTCGGGTCGAGTGCAGATACCATTAATTGACAAATATAGCCAGCGCATTATAAATACTGGGTCGAAATTCGTGAACATCGAAGGCGGGTCAATCAATACGTATGCGGTACTCTCCGTCGTCGATACCGAGATATATCACACCATCCTGACGAGTCGTGACAACATTTCGATTAGTTGTTGTTCCCGACCGCCGAGATACGGTAGTCCCAGTTGCCTGCGCACTATATTTTTGGCTTGCATTCGTCGACCCGGCTTTCGCATCCGAGATCGCAACTAACTCTGGCGTCATATGGTGGAATAATTTCGGAGTATAACTGCTCTCACGACCGTGGTGAGGTGCGACGAGAACATCCGTATCACGAAGGCCATCACGAACGGAGGACTGCTGTAGAAGAGTTTCGAGAGGTTCCTGTTCGAGGTCGCCCGCAGTGACGAGCTTAAATGAACCATATTCAAGAAAAGTCAATATACTTATATTATTCAGGTTCACTGTCTCCCCTCTACTTAAATTGTCGATCGGTGTCGCTCCTGCTTCTTCCAACGAAAGAATGTGATGGGTGAACGTCAGACCTCCATTCCAGGAGGGATCACTCGGTGAGAAGGTTGCTTGTTGATCGTACGTATCAGTCAGTGTCAGATAGGCTTCCGTCACTGTCTGATAATGTGAACGGTCGGGATAGAGGTCGGTTTTCCGCCGTCTGATGTACTCGTCTGCTTCGTCACGACGGGCAATCACTTCGGGTGAGAAGTACGATGAAAACTCGGGGAGATCTTCGATGTGATCTTCATCTGGATGCGTGAGCACCAGATAATCAACCGAGTCGATTCCGTGTTGTGTATGGATGTGTCGACTGGGGGAAAAGCCGTTCGCGTGCTGACCGAGATCAATAACTGCGTTCCGTTCTGGTCCTTTGATGAACATCGCATCCCCTCGTTCGACATCCCAAATATAGATTTCAACAGCAGCCATACAGGCAGTAGATTAGCCGGCTCCTTAGGAGGTCCGGACAGGGTTGAAGAAGAATTATCACCACGAAAGAAACATACGGGGGTGGTGTGTGTTCACATCTAATGCTCTATGATCACCTCCAAGTTCATTTTTTGAATGTCGACCACGGTGATTGCACCATCATCCGGCACCCTGGCGATCAACATCGCGACGAGGGCCGAATATCGGTTATCGATATCAACGATTGGCCCGAACAGAAAGAGCATGTCGAAGAAGATCACATCAGCAGTCTAGAGTACTATCTCCAATTTCCGGTAAAGGGCGACCAACAAAGCGGCTTGACTGGGATTCGGCAAAAAAGTCAGATTAGCCCTGAAGAGTACGCACAGGAGTACCTCAATGATCCAATTGAGTACTACAACGAGAATTTTGACGAGGTAACGCACAAAATCTGGCGTTTTATCGCGACACATCCGGATATGGATCACCTATCGGGGTTGAACCGACTTGATGAAGAAATCGGATTCAGTGTGTTCTGGGATACCGATCACAACCGTGAACGTGATGAAAATAACTGGTATGAAGTCTACGAGTGGGCAGATTGGGAACTCCATGAAGAAATTCGAGAGGGAAACACGGATCACGACAATATCCAGCCGACTCAAGGACAACAAAAGAAATACTGGGAGCACGACAACATAGAGATCCTCCATCCATCCCCAGAGTTCGTTCAAGAACTTAATGAACAGAATGCTGATCTGGAAAATCCAGAATATAACGACTACAGCTACGTATTCAAAATCCAACACGGAACACGTTCAATCCTGCTTCCAGGGGACGCGGAAGAAGAAGTGTGGGACCAAATTTTAGAGGACTGGGGGACAGAAGCCCTTGAGGACGTCCATGTACTGAAAGCAGCTCATCACGGCCGCAAAGATGGCTTTCACAGAGAGGCAGTAGAAGCGATGGATCCCGCTTACGTGATTGTGAGTGTCGGGAAGAAAGACGAACAGGACGCCTATGACAACTATCGCTCGGCATGTAGCGACGATACAGAGATACTTTCAACTCGTCAATACGGCCGTATCAAGGCGATTTGTACCCGTCCGAACTCGATTATCGTCGATAAGGCAGAACCAGACGGGATCTTTGACCTCCCTGACGCCTAAGCGTTATTTATTCGTTGATCACGTCGATTGTCCCAATAGTTCCTACACGGACTTCCCGCTCTGATCAAGATTAGGGTGTGCCCGTTCTGTCTCTCGATACACGACGCCGAGGTCGTGGTCCTCGTACATCCGGTCAAGCATCGCCAGTGCCGACTGGAACTGGGCGTAGTTCTCGCGCATATACTCAATCGTCTCAGCTCTCGGGATCACTGGGTACCCTTCGACGTGATTGACGTCGAGTGACGAGCGTGGCTCAAGGACGACCTGCAGTGGTCCGTCCAACTCGTCTCGGGGCTGTCGCTCGAATGCAGTGGGGAGGTCGAACGACTCGAAAAACGCCTCCCGAAGTCGACGTCTTGCTCACGGACAGCCAGGAACAACGGATAGTCATCGGGATCGCGACCGACTTGATAGCCGCCTTGGGTCCATATGTAAACGGCGTCGATCCGCGTAAACGTGAATGGCCAGTCACCGAACTGTGGGAGGACGTACGCCTCCTCAATCGAGGGCGGGCTGACGCCGGCGCTGGCAGCGACAAGGTCGCGTGCGGCGTCTCTCACGTGCTCGTCGCTGACAGAGAGGCCGTCATCATAGTGGAGTACCCTGCGTCTTCGAGACGGTTCACGGTCTGCCTCACTGTCTCGTACGGCGTGTGGAGGTGTTGTGCGACACGACGGATGGAGTCACCACTCTCGATGGCGAGGATGACTTGCGCCGCCGTGTCGTCGAGAACCTCGTACATCTGGTGATTACCAGTAATTTGGTAATAATTAAAGATCTTACTGGAGCTTTGGTTAGAGCGTACCTAGCTTAGAAGGCGCTCTTTGTTGTGGTCGGGGAGATCAAAGTGCGGCTCAATTTATGTTCGTATCTCTAGCAGAGTGCTTCTCGAAATAAGGGTGAAAAGGAAGTCCTTCCTACGGTCCCGCAAAAAGATCAGCAGTTTATATACTTGACCGGCGCCACACAAAGTCTCGATTGTGGTCTTTTGACTCTTTTATGGAGTTGTCTCCATAGGCTTATATCTATGGAGGTAATAACATAGGATAGCGGATGGCGTCCTACACTACCATCGAAGACTGGCGGGATGTCAAAGACGGCTACGTCGTTGCTGTGACCATCCGACAGACGGACGATGAAAAGTACCCGTGTGGTTGGGATTACAGCCTCCATCTTGGGGAGGTCGGCGGAGACACGATCCTCCGATACGACAATGCCCACGAACGGACGAAAGGGCACGAGCGCCACATTCACGACGATGTTGAATACATCGAGTTTCCGGGGATGCTGACGCTTTACGACCGCTTCAAGGAGGAGGCTACCGAACTATCGCCCGTTTCGTGGAACTGGTCACCGTAGGACGCCGCCGGGAGGAACACAATGCCCACACTCAAAGTCACCGTCGGAAATAGCGACCATCTCGACCAGCGCACGCGTAGTCGACTCAAGGCCGCTCAGGAGGGCGAAGACCTTGACGACGCCCAACCGACACTGAACTTCGACTCGTACGCCGAACTCAGTCGTCTCCTCAGTCCGAAGAATCTGGAGCTGTTGGAGGCGATCTCCGAACATGAACCGGCGAGCATCCGCGAGGCTGCTGAACTGGTTGACCGAGACTACAAGCAGGTACACCGGAACCTCTCTGAACTTGCAGATATCGACGTTATCGAATTTCAGGGCGGTGGACCGGGCGAAGCAAAGAAGCCGATGTTGGCCTACGACGGTCTCGAAATCGACATTCCATTCACCGGGTCGAACGGGAACACTGGTACTGTTGCACCGTAGTCTATTGCTGTAGTTCCGCTTCGGATAGAGTTCGGCCTCGGTGAGCACTTTGCTTGTGGCCTCCTCACCCGATGGATTCAGGTGGAGACCACCAGTGGCGAATCTGTCTCACCCATCGACAGCCATCACTACCCGTAAATTCATTCGTTCGTTGATAAGAAGTGGTTGAGTAAGCTGTAAATAGAGGTCGTGTGCAGTTATCTTATCGAAGCCCGCATCACTATTCTTCGTCTGAGCAACACCTGCAGTAACACTGTAATAGCTTGCAGCCGACTATGAACTATGGATGGTATCGTTCGGGTGCTATGCGTTGAACGGGATTCGGAACTGCCCGAGCGCCTCGAACAAGCGAACGACCGATTCCAGACCACGACTGTTACCGGAGTGGAGCCCGCGCTGCAGGCCCTTGGGGATGGGATGTATGACTGTCTGGTTTCGGAGTACAAGCTGCCAGACGGCAATGGAGTTGAACTATTTGATAAAGTTCGCAATAACTACCCAAGACTTCCTTTTATTTTGTTCACTGATCACGGGGACGAGTCAGTCATCACTGACGCAATCTCGGCAGGAGTTACTGACTACGTACAGAAGGCAGCGGGCCCAGCCCAGCATAAGATACTAGCGAACCGTATCACCAACGCTGTTTCAGCCCACAGAACGGCGATAGAAACGAACCGGGAGCACCACCGTTTCGAACAAGTACTAAAAACCAGCCCCAGCTGTGTAGTCCAGGTTGACCGGGATGGACAGTTCATTTTTGCAAATGACCGTGCTGAAACAGTGCTTGGGCTGGAACAAACTAAGCTAGAAGATCGCACGTACAACGACCCTGAATGGGATATCAAAGATCTCGATGGAAATCCGCTCTCCGACAGTGAACTCCCATTTGCACGCGTCTTGCACACCGGTGAACCAGTACGGGATTTCCAGCATACAATCCGATGGCCCGATGGGAGAGAACGCGTGCTCTCAGTGAGTGGTGCACCGATCATCGACGAGAAGTCAGTCGAAAGTGTCGTCTTCTCGCTCACGGATGTCACCGACCAACATCGGCGTGAACGGGGCCTCAAGAAACTCCATAGGGCGACTCGGGAGTTGTACGATGCTGGAAGTAAACAAGAGGTTGCACAGATCGCTAGCGACACAGCAGATGCGATTCTCGACTTTGACCTGAACGGCATCCACTTTTATGACGAACAAGTAGACGGGCTAAAACCCGTAGCTGTATCGGAGCGAACCCAGCGTGTGGTCGACGAGCTGGTGACCTTTGATCACGGAATCGCTTGGGAGGCGTTCCATTCCGGTGAGGTCAGACAATACGGTGACATCCGAAATGCCGACGAAATATACGATTCTGAGACGGATTTTCGGAGTGGACTCTACTTCCCGCTCGGAGAGTACGGTATTCTGCTTGCGAATTCGATAAAGAGCAACGACTTCGACGAAGTTGACGTCTCGCTGGGACAACTCCTTGCGGAAAACGCGAAAGGTGCACTTGATCGCGTCGATCGGGAAGCACTCCTCCGTGAACGGACACAGAAGCTTACGAAACAGAACCAACAGCTCGATGAGTTCGCCCGGACCATCACCCACGACCTCCGCAATCCGATGCAAGTCTTGCGAGGGACACTCGACGGCGTTCGCCAGACGACAGATATTGACCATCTGGACCGGGGTTATCGAGCACTTGACCGGATGGAGACGCTCATCGACGACGTGCTTGCGCTCGCCCAGCAAGGGCAACTGATAGACGAGACTGAAACAGTCTCACTTGCAGCACTCGCCCGCGAATGTTGGGATGTTCTGGAGACTGCAGAGGCGGAACTCGTTGTTGAGGGCGATTTGCAGTTCGAAGCCGACCCGGGACGAGTCCGCCAAATCTTTGAAAATCTCTTTGCCAATTCGGTGGCCCACGCCGGTGACGATGTGACAGTTACAGTTGATACGCTCCCAGAGGGATTCTCCGTCGGTGATGATGGACCTGGTATCGACCCGGTGGAGCGTGATCAGATATTCACCAACGGTTATACAAGTACAGGAGAGGGTACTGGATTCGGACTCGCGATTGTCAAGCAAATTGCTGATGCTCATGACTGGATGGTGAATGTCACACAGAGTCCCAGTGGCGGGACACAAATTGAGTTTACAAATGTGGATCTGTTGGAATCTTCTTCTTCGTACACAGAATAGTATGAAACAGCCAGTTATTGAAGAGTGTGAGTACCGCAGACGCAAATCTCGATAATCCTTGACATCTGATTTCGGTAAACAAGTCGATCTTGTGTTTTCCCACAAGGATTAACCAATGTCAACGCCAACGTTGACGTACCAATGGCGACCGCAGATGAGCAGATACGAGTGAGCGATCGAGTGAAGCGACAGCTTGATCGCCGTCGCCGTGAGGGCGAATCATTCAACGACGTACTCGAACGCGTCCTCGATGAGAGTGAAGATGCTGACTTCTACGACGGGTTCGGGATTCTTTCTGATGAGGACGCCGATTGGATTCGAGACAAGCGCGAGAACTCGAAAGAGAAGCGGAAAGAGCGGATGCGACGGTTAGGCGAGGATACATGAGGGTTCTTGATGCGAACTTCCTTATCGATTACCTGAGCGGTCACCCTGCCACAGAAACGTACTACGAATCGAACGGCGGTGAGGAAGAGCTATGGGTAATGCCCGCTCCTGCCCACGCTGAAGCACTCGTTGGTGTCGGAAACCTCCCATCGGGCGATCTCGAAGAGGCGGTTGAAGCGCTGTCGTGGGGTGAAATATACGAAGTCAGCGAAGATCTGTCGGTTGAAGCGGGACGAATCGCTGACGAGGTTGGATCACAGGGACCATATCTTGACGGCGTTGACGCGCTCGTTGCCGCGGTCGGACGAGAACTTGATGCGACAGTGGTCTCGGTCGACGGTGACCTCACTCATGAGGAGACCAAACAAGTCGTCGACGTTGAAGAGTATCGCTGAGTACCCAAACGACTCGTCCTTGCACTTTTCAGGCGAAGCACACAACCGCCACGGGTTATCAAGCCAGTCGAAACAACTGTAGCGGTTGGCCTTGCCGGCAAAATTTTGTGTTCCTCTGTCGGGTGAGAGGATGACTGACCTTTCACTCGGTACGTTCGGAGACGGAGACAGCGCCGACAACGACCTCGATCCCGATGCTGCAAGCATCGCCCGATGCGCGACGACGTGTCGCGCTCCTGACCGCGACGACAGCAGTTGGGCCGCCCCGGACGAGGACTGGGGGCTGACAACGCAGCGGCCGGCGTCGTCAATCAACACGTCGGCTGGTCGAGCAACCAAACAGCAAACCCGGTGGGTCGTCGATGGGGACGTCGGAGACTACGTTGAGCAGTACGCAACTGGCGACCTCCTGCAAATCCCAAACACGTACGGCGAGTTCGACTCCATTGACACCCGAGTCACATTCGTCGACGGACTCGCTGACAGCTATGGGTACGGCATTGACGCACGGGCTCTTGAAAAGGCATTGCGAGTCCTCACTGGCGGTGGCCGATACACTGCATCGAGATACACGGCGATCCCGTGCGGGCAGCAGCCGTGGATTCTGACGGGGCCAGAAGGGACGCTCTTGTGCAGCTGTATGCCCGTTGAGCGGCCGGAGAATCCATACACGAAGGACCTGCGGACGCCAGAGACAACCCTGCAGATCGAGGAGCAGAACCAAACAGTTCGTACGGGGGCTGCTGAGTTTGCTCACCTGCTGTCCGACGCTCTCGGTGTCGATATCGAGGGTGTAGAGTACGCAACAGTACGCGGGAAAACCCAACACTCATTCATCGACGGGGAGGACAAGTTCCCGATCAAGGCTAGTGACTTAGCACAGTTGCACGGGTTAACGTCCGATCCATCCGTCATTCAGGCGGGGATAGGCCATGGAGTCCAGCCCCCAGTGGTGGCGATCCAATCTCAGTCGAATGGGATGGGCCGGATCATCCGGTTGGATATCTCGACGAGGGAGATGTAGTCGCCGGCTACGAGTTTGCGTGGGAACAACCCGAGGAGTCGCTGGAAGACGTTGCAGTCGTTCGCGAGTACCGGATCACACGGAACTACTCGCGCTGGACGGTTGACTACCATACCCATCGACTCGCGGCAGTCGTCCCCTGACCGACGCCGCCAACGGCATATTTTGTGTGCCCTCCGGCAAGTGGAGGGTAATCCAGATGTCACAGTCCACAGCGACCAGTAGCACCGAAGCAGCAACCACCGACGCCGAAACGACCGTGCCAGAGACGGCGACAGACAGTGACGCAGAAATCGACACTGCGGACCTCCTGTCGCTCGATGCCCCGCAGCATCTTCGGATCAGCGGCGAGGTCCAGCTGTTTGAGCGGATCTTCGCGGCGGCTGGCACGGTCACGGACAAGACGCGGATAGGGATTGCAGAGTCGGGAATCGCCATCCGGGCGGCTGACCTGCAGGGACACGCGATGGTCGACCTGCGTGTTTCTGGGAGTTCGTTCACCTCTTTCGATGCAGGGAGGGGAACGTTGGGGGTGGATGTCGGACGAGTTCGCGATGCACTCTCGATCGGCGACGCAGGCGACCTTGCACAGTTCGCACTCGATGCAGCGAATAGCACACTAGAAATCAACATCGACGGGATAACGCGCACTATTTATCTTGAGGCGGTTGAATCGCTCCGCTACCCTGTCGAGATGCCAGAGATAGACATCCCGGCGACTGTCCATCTGAGTCCAGATGACATCTCGCTCGGTCTTGAGGCAGCCGATATGCTTGCCGACCGGTTTGACCTCTCTGTTGACTCAGAAACCAGAGAAGTACGGTTTGCGGCAGACGGCGACACTGACAGCATGACCTACCGGTGGGACGACACCGATCTCATTGCCTTCGAGCCTGCGGATGTCGAAGTGAAACTGGACTCATCGCTGGTCAAATCGGCGAATGCTGGCCTGCCAGACGGCACGAATCGGGTTCTCCATATCGGAGACGGGGTGCCACTCGTGCTGAAATCCGAGTTCCCCAACGCCGATGGAGCGATGCAGTTCGTGATAGCACCGAAGCTCCCGAACTGACTCGGTTCCCCGTGGTTTTGCGGAAACGGTGGTGTGTCTTAACCAACAGCGACCGCCATACTTCGCAGTTGTTGGTTAGCGCTAATTTTGTGTCTCCCCGGCTGGGTGAGGGATTTTCCTCTATGGACCAGACCGTTCCAGACTACGAGCGCTTCGAGCGCGAACAGATCGCACAGGACCGTGACCGGCAGCGTCCCAATACCGTCGAGATTGACGAGCCACGAGGCCGTGAGGTGGTCACCAGTCTGCTTGACGAGGGCGTCGTTGAGCCAATTCCAGAACACGAAGTCTTGCAGCACGTTCCGTCCGGACAGTGTTTCAACTCCGACGTGGCGCTGGTGTACTTCCACAAGGGCTGGGAGGCTAGAGGCGAGGAGTAGCCGACTCGCAGACTAACCAACACAG
This sequence comes from Haloarcula sp. CBA1127, assembly GCF_001485575.1. Taxonomy (NCBI): domain Archaea; kingdom Methanobacteriati; phylum Methanobacteriota; class Halobacteria; order Halobacteriales; family Haloarculaceae; genus Haloarcula; species Haloarcula sp. CBA1127. The sequence goes on along the minus strand of NZ_BCNB01000003.1, from coordinate 33,061 downwards.
TACCCCATATTCCATTCAGTGTTGGTTAGCGGCAACGTCTCTTCTCTGACGCGGCGTACTGGCACGTCCCGAGAGTTGATACCCTATCGGAATTGTCCCAAGCGTATGGACCGCACTGACTGGCCGACACCCGGCCCGAACGAGCCTGTCCCGGCATGGGACGAGTACCGGCAGCTGCGCGAGGCCGTCCACGACTACCTCGATCACGAGCCAGAGGACCCAACGTGGGCGGACATTTGGAAAGCGCTCGGCGCGATCGTGGGCGAATACCAGCGCGATGCGTTCGTGCAAGCCTTCGACCTCGATGCGCCTACCGAGACAGCCTGCATACGGCGTCTCATTACGGGCGACGACGAGTGCCCCCACCCGCCGCTTGACGCCGACAGCGACCCGAAGGGACCGCCTCACAGCCCGCCAGCAGACGACCACTCGACGCTCTGGCTTGACGATGGCGAGCCGGCGTTGTACTCGATGCACGTTTACCCCGGCAACATCGAGCGATTGGATTCCACAGAGCCGCCCCACAATCTCTGGTTCGACGTCTTCGAGTTTGCCGCCGAGTGGGGACTAGAGGTCTCGATTCTCGCAAAGTCATGGTACAACCTTGGCTCGGCTATCCACGTCGTCTTCTACCCGCCAGAGCGGTACAGGTAGCCAGCTCACCTCGCTCTCGCTCAGTCAGCAAGTCGATTTTGTGACCCCCAGTGGAGGTGCGGGGGCGTGCCCGAGAGTGCGTCCCGAAGATAGACCGATGTCAACGATACAGTCAGACACCCCAGAGCAGTCCAGCCAACAGACCACTTGCACCTTCGACGATTCGGACTCCCGGGACGAGGAGATGCGCGACCAACTCGATGCGTGGGTCGAAGACCTCGCCGACCTCACCGACGAAGCGCAGGCCAGCGAGCAGTTCCAGCAGTGGCTCGATGTGCAGAGCAAGTTCCACGATTACTCGGCCCGGAACACGCTACTCATCAAGCTCCAGTGTCCCGAGGCAACGCGAGTCGCCGGCTACAATACGTGGCAGAATGAGTTCGACCGCTACGTCCAGCAAGGCGAGGACGCGATCTGGATCTGGGCTCCGATCATCACGAAGAAGTGCCCCAAATGCGGCAACTCGCCGTCGTATCACGAGAACTCGGACTGTGAGTACGACGAGACAGACCCTGAGCAGTGGCATCGGGGACTGGTCGGGTTCCGGCCAACGTCAGTGTTCGATATCTCCCAGACAGAGGGTGAGCCGCTTCCAGAGCTAGAAACAGAAGCTCACGGCGACCCGGATGGACTTGTCGAGGACCTGTTGGACGCGACCGACGAGATCGGCGTCGACGCGAGAATCGTCGCTCCGGGGGAGTGGGAGCATGGGTCTGCACGGGGTGTCTGCGAGCGTCGGAACGTCATGACGACGAATCCGATGGTCGAAGCGGTCGACCGAGACAATCGGGCCGCCCTCGCGAGTACACTGATTCACGAGTTCGCCCATGCAGAGCTTCACTTCAATGTCGAGGATGAGGCGGAGCGGTCGAAACGCGAGGTCGAAGCCGAGGCAGTCGCATACGTGGTCAGTCGTCACTTCGGGCTGGACCCCGACAACTCGGCGTTCTACCTCGCGGCGTGGGACGGCGACGCACCAGAGACGTTGCGGGACCGGCTGGACCGTATCTCGAAGACGGCTGCGGATCTGATCGACGCCGTCGAAGGTGCCAGCTGAGAGGGAGCGGTATCTTTCCAGTCGTGCTTGAGAGGAGTGTTTTGTGACTCCCCTGGTGGCCGAGGGAGTCGAATATGCGTTCCACAGCAGCGTCAGGTAGCCGTCCTGTCGGACAGTTCTTGAGTGTCTTAGCAGAGTTGCGTGACCAGATCGGAGGGCCGTACTACCTCGGAGACGTGACCGGGCGATTGGACTGGCCCGACCGAGGAGTGTACTTTTTCTTCTCGCCAGCAAGCGACCTTCGGGCAACGACAGCGGTCGACTGGCGACTCTCACGGATCGGTACCGTCGGCGTCAGTACCGGCTCGTCGAACACGCTCTGGAACCGACTCAGGCAACATCGTGGGAACGTTCGCGGGAAGTACGCCGGCGGTGGCAACCATCGTGGTTCGATTTTTCGCTTGCACGTCGGACGGGCGCTAATCGAGAAGCACGGCTGGCACGACGAGTATCCTCACTGGGGCGAGCCAAATCCCGACGCCGAGACGACTGCTGTTCGCGAGCAGGAACACGAACTCGAACAGCGCGTTTCAGAATATATCCGGGATCTGCCGTTTCTCTGGGTGGACATCCCGGGCAAGCCCGGACCAGAGTGTGACAGAGCCGAGATTGAGTCAAATACCATCGCGATGGTGTCGAGGTATCGTCGATCCGCAGGGCTATCGGACCTCGATTGGCTTGGATACCACTCGCCGAAATCTGAGGTGTATCAGTCTGGACTGTGGAACGTGCGACACGTCTCCGACTCGCCTGACCCATCGGCTCTGAATCGGCTGTCAGAGTACGTGTCGTCAGCAGAAGCGCTGAATTTTCAGTCAAGGATTTAACGCAGACTCTTACTCAGAGCCAACAGTGGATCTTGATAGAGAAATCCCGCCTACTGACTGAGAATCCAAGCCACCTGATGTGGGATTGCTGATAACTTGCGAACACGCCTGTTCTGACGGTGAGAGGTGTTTTGAGTGGCGTTCTTCGAAAACCGCAGAGAGTCAGAACCCCCACGGCGGGTCGCCCCCGTTCTCTTCGATGAAGTCGATTCCATCTTGGATGCTGGTGAGCCGAACGTTTTCCCGATGGCCGCCACCGTACATCTCGATAGGCGGCGGGTTTTTCGCTAGCTCCTCCAGCACGTCGCGGGCGTCCCCCTTCGCGTGTGAGGGGAGTCCTGAGTTGTTCATAACCGTATCAACCTGCTTTTTGTGGTTCCCTGTGACCTTGTTCTTCACGAGGTACTTCACCATCTTGACGGCGAGTTTTTGATCTTCTTCTTCCATTTTCACCTCATGCTTTACTTCCACACCATCCATTATAACCCTGTCCATAGATATAGACAGTGGTGCCCACTACAATGTGGAAGTAGGGCCCAAGAGCATGGGCAATCTTTATATACCTCCCCCAACTCCTAGAAGTATGTCCATGCTACCCTCGGAGAACGAATCGGAAGGTGCAGACGATGGGGGGTACGTGACGGACGACCACCTGCTGGTGGATGTCCTTGGCGGCCACCCGAAGACGCGGATTCTGGCCGTGTTCCTCGGCAACCCTGAAATGGACTTCAACGTCACTGAGATAGCCGACTACGCGGACTTGAAGCGCGATACGGTCTACAAATATCTCGACACTCTCCGCGGCTGGGGACTGGTCGAAGAAACACGACGCGTCGGCAACAGCCAGATGTATGCCCTCAACACCGACTCAGAGGCCGCCAAGTCGCTCGCGAAGGCTGAGTGGAAGCTGGTGGAACTCCTCGGCCAGAAGGAAGAACAGGACCAACTGGACGAGGACAACAACCCGCTCCCCTAGCTAGCTGCGTCTCTTGATACCGGGCCGTCACGTGGCCTGAGGGTATATACCGGAGGATGGGCAAGGATTTGAGGACAAAGAGAATAATTCAGCAGCGGCGCGATGACATCCTCCCCGTCCTGAATGACGGGACACTCTCGCTGGTGAAAGGTAGTTTTTTGCCGCGCCTGCCAGCTGGGCGCGCCGCTGGGCGCGCTCGGTGTTTTCCATGTCCTCTGAGGCACGACACTCTTGGTCAGCGGCGGCTGTCGGCGATGCACAGCAGGCTGAGTACATCGGCTTCCTTCACCGGGAGCCGTTCGTAATCGATGCTTACCGGCTTGGATTCGCCGTCGGCGTTCGCGAGGACTACACCTACCAGTCCTCGCTTCGGAACGTCGACGTCCCGATTGAGATTCTGGACAACGACTTCTGGAATCCAGACTTGGACCGGTACATCGAACGCTTCGAGCAGTACGAGCCGTCGGTCGGGATGCTTGGCGACGCATACGACCGACAGGAGGCGCGCCGGTACAACCAAGCCGCACGGGAGCTGAAACGGAAGTTTCCGGGGACGGAGGTCATTATCGTCCCGAAGTGCCGCGACGCAATCGACGTGATCGACGACGACATTGTCTTGGGATACCCGATGGGCTACTCCGACCAGACCGCCGACGAGTACACGGATATTGTGGACTGGCGGGGACGGCGAGTGCATCTGTTGGGGGCAAGTCCGACAAAGCAGTATCCGGTGATTGAGGAGCTGACACAGCCGCGTGTGACCGGTGAAGAACCAGCCGATATCGTTGGCGTTGACTGGAACGGCGTTCACTTGGCGGCGCTTCACGGCGAGTATTTCTCACCACACGGCTACGGGAGTGCGGATCAGCTCTCGATCCGGGAGACGGTTCGAGAGAGCTTGCGACATATCCGGTCATACTGGAAATCGCGGGGGGTGTGGCCGACCGTGGAGACAGACCGGAGCCCGCTAACAGCGGAACCGATGGACCCCGTCTGGGCTGCTGACGGTTCGAGAGCGACTGTGAGTGGCCTTGAGGATGCTATTGTCGTCGAGTATGAGAACGGACAGACGCTCGCGTATCGGAGCCAACACGAGCGAGACAGAGTGGAATACCGGGCAGGACTCACTCCCAGTGAAGTTCACGGCTAGAGCCGACCGGACAGCCTCAGAGAGTTTTGTGACTCCCCCTATGGCGAGAGAGTTCAATTGAGCGCGAAACTGTCACAGGCGCGTTGACAGTCATACAGAAAGATCACCCACTCCGTATTGTCGTTCCCACTCGCTTCGAGCAGCTATCTCTCGTTTGCCACGTCGCGTGATTGAATAGATATTGGTCCGTCTGTCTTTTTGTGCCTTCTCAACGAGCCCTTTGTCGGCAAGTGTGTCAAGGCTCGGGTATAGCCTCCCGTGATGGATTTCTTTCTGATAGGATTCCTCCATTTCTTCTTTGATCGCTAAGCCATGTGGGCCGTCTAGACCATACACCACGTACAGGAGATCACGTTGAAAACTGGTGAGGTCAAACATCTAACAATGGCTAGTAACTTTGCGCCATTAAGTTTACTGAAGTTGACCAAAATCCAGACGAGTCCGGAAGAACTACCGTGCAATTCTGGATCCAAGCAAAATCATGCCAGAGGTACTTGACGCACCTGCTGAGCACCCAGAGAAGCACCTGCCCGAAGCGTTGCCAGACGGACACAACTACTGATTCTGGCTGTAGTTTTGTGACTCCCTTTCTGGGTGAGGGAGATACAGATGACGACCACACAGACTGAGCGGACTCGTGGCCGCTTCGTACTGATTGGATGCGGCGATGCGAAAACTGACGATCCAGCTGAGGCTCGTGACCTCTATACATCCTCGTACTTCGCGGTCAAGCGATCATATGCTGAGGCGGCTGTCCAGTGGGCTCGAACCGCTGACCGACGAGCGAACACCTGGGCGGTTCTCTCTGCAGAACACGGGATCTTGATGCCCCGGCAGACGGTCGCCCCGTACGATACGACCATCGAGGACCTGCGCGGCGACCCCATCGAAGGAGAAGCCAATTATCGGCTGCCGTCAGGCGACTGTGTTGAGAGCCGACTAGATCGGTGGGCGCTCCGTGTCCATTCATCTCTCGGTGATTGGCTCCGGCGACCCTATGCTGCCGATCAACAGGAGTCGCCCTGTCGGGAGTTGGTCGTTCTGGCCGGCAGCGACTACGTCGACGCGCTGCGTAAGCGCGGCATCTTCGACGGACGACCAACTGCGATTCGGACTGGACGAGAGACGTACACTGCCCTCCCGCCGAAAGCGACAGTCCGCTTCCCCTTCCAGGAGCGTGACTTCGACGGGATGTTCGACCAGATGGGCTGGCTCTCAGACCGGGCCGAAGAACTCTCGTCGGCAGCGGCTCCAGCCCGACGATCAGAACTCTCGGCCTTTGACGGCGGCTTCGAGCGTGACTCTGCTATGTGGCAAACAGGCCACAGTGGCGTCGACGTCGAGGGAACCGAGCAGGCTGGGTTGGATGCGTTCGAGAACGTCCCCGAACGGTTCCTTGCCACGAGGCAGACGAGTCTTGCGACCGACGGCGGGGAAGGAGAACAGGGTGGATAGCACGCAAACCCACGATATTGAGCGTGCAGCGGATATCCAAGTTGATACGCCGCTTGATCGCGAGGTAATTCGGACGGCGGAGACTGGATTTCTGGCCGTCTGTTCGGATAATTACTGCTCTTGGCAAGGACTGTTCCCAACCCGGGAGATGGCAGCCGAAGCAGTAGAGACCCACATCGAGCGAGCCCGGCGGTCTCCGGATTACAAGTACCACTTCGGCCAGCAAAACCCGTACGTCGTGGAGCTGATCGACGATTCCACAGCACGGATCTGCCCGGATCAAGAGCTAGATCCACTTGAGCCGTGGAACTCCCATCGCGACGGACAGCGACTTTCCCGGTCGGAAGCCACTCGAACGCCGCTCGGGGAACAGTTGCATCGCGGGGACCTCATTGACTGCCACGGGCCCGGTGACGCGATGGTGCTACAAATCTCGCGAACTCGAGCGTTTGGCTTGCCGGCGTTTAGCATCATCTACGTCTCGCCCGATAGCGAGCCAAACAAGGACGGCAGCTACAGCGACGATGACCACCGATATCTGAATAATTACGTGGCTCGCGAGGGCGAAGCGGTGAGCGTTCCAATGGCTGATCGGCTGTCGTTCCGTGGACAGACCAACGCCCAGAGCGACCTGAAACGGTGGTCGTCGGGCTGACACCTCGTATTTAACCAACATTCATCGCTTCTGTTGGTTAACGCGCTGTGTCGGGCGATTTTCTGTTCCTCTGGCGGGTGAGAGGATGTCCACACACTCAGCATCGACGCGAACACAGTCGTTCCAGCATCGCCCGCCAGCAGACACAGGGGAGTGTTCCTGTCCGATTCACGCCAACGGTGACCCGTTCACCGCACCTCTCGGGATTCGATTTGCCGATCATGTCGGCGTGGAGCCAATCGACAGAGAGACCGCAGCCGCCGTGTACGAGGCGCATCACTCCTATATGGGGTCGCTGCCGTCGGTCAACCTCACCCACCACGGGCTGTACTTTCAGGACTCGCTAGTCGGGGCTATCACGTACCGCTACCCGCTCATATCGAAGAAGCGAATCCGGTACGGCGTCGACGGCCAGCTCTGTCCCGAGCCCGTCGAGATCGACAGTCTTCCAGCAGAGATTCGAGCGACTGCCCGACGGGTGCTTCCGTCGACGGACACGCCAGTCGTTGACAGCGAAGTGATTTCTGGCGACTCACTCGTCGAGGCCGCGCGGATCTGCATGGGCGTTCGGATGCCGAACCTCGCGTCGGCAGCGCTGGCCCGCTCACAGGAGCGATTCTTGCAGGCTGACGACCGTGACACTCGCTTCTTGTTGACGTGGGTACGCTCGGACTATGATGGCGCGATGGTTCGAGCGCTGAAAGACAAGGGCTGGACCTGTACGGGCTATCGAGAACCAGGGCAAGCGAGCAACCGCGAGAACAAGCCGATTCGTGAGCGATACAAGTGGCGGTTTCTCTGTCCCGTGGACACTGCTCGCGAACAATCAACACTTGCACGGTGGTCTCAATGACCGACGTCCAGCCCGAGGCAACGGCTGAGTGCTGTCGATTCTGTGGGGTGAGGGCTGATATCTCCGGTGAGGCGTACACCTACGTCCGGTGGCCCGACGAGGTCGACCGAGAAGACGGCATGTTCCGATTCACGATTTGCCGGGGGTGTGCGCTTCAGGACCGCGACAACGTCGAGCAGGCCGCTTCGCTCTTCCACGAGGCAGATCGAGACCATCTCCTTACCTGCGATGTCTGTGGGGCCGTTGGCTGCCAGTCTGCCAGTACTCGTCGGCCAGCAGCGGAGACGTATCGACTCGCGAGCGTTATCTCCTGGTCGGTGACAATCAACGGCTTCGACGGGGCAACACACTCTTGCAGTGAGTGCAGTCCTATCCTGCCGGTCGACTGTGTGAAACGCCCTGACCGGACATACGATGGCGGAGTGCCGCGTCTCGTTGAACCGCCGTTTGACTCAGCTGCGAAGACAGCAGGCGATGCTCCGGCAGACAGTACACAGGTCGAGATCGGCGGGTGGACTGGGTAGTCAGTGGTAGTTCCACGAAACCGGTGGGTCTGGTCCGCTAATGAGCAGTACAGAGCGTTTCCTTTTCAGACAGAGGGGGAGTTTGTCTGTGGACTGCGTCCGGTAATGAACGGTGTCAAGAAGAACAGAACACCACCAACTGCGGCGACGGTGATGCCAAGACCGAATGGAAGTATCGTCAGTGTAGCGGGGTCATACGTCATCTCGAACGAATAGACTGTACCTTGGTACTGGACGGCGTTATTAGCGAACGTACTCAAGGTGGCATCTTCAACTGGGGCTGCTCCGCCATCATTTACTCGATCAAATACTTCTTTCTCCGCCGAAGTAAGATCCGAATACGGCACCGTTGGTTCATTTGTATCAGGGACGGACTGGTCAACCTGAACCATATAGGGTGTAGATTGTATCTCACCGTATGCAGCAAATCCCGTTGTTGCAATCCCGATGATGAACAACCCGATACCAGCGGCTTGGAGGGTGGGGAGGGGACTCATTAAAACATTATTCAATTTACCAATTATATCAAACTTTTCACCGAGTGCTGGTCGGGAATCGATAGGTTCGCAGGCTTGTTAAGCAGGTATTTCAGCCAACGGAGTAAGTAAAAAAACTCATCCAAAGCGGCAGCGAGTCCCAATTTTGTGTTCCTCTGGTGGGTGAGAGGATGTCTCGAAATATGTCCTGCCGTCGTTCGGAAGACCTGTCTCAGCCAACCACCTCGCGGTTCGTCGAGTCCATTGCGACAGCTGTTCGAGGGCAGTCCGACAGCGCCGATGTTGAGGCGGTCGTCCTCCGTGCGGTGGCCCAGCGCTCAGACAGCATTGACCTGCCGGACATACTCGAACTTCGCTCGCTCCTGAACGTCGACGGTGAGCAGACAGACACGCTAGAGGAACAGGTCACAACCATCATCAGCGCCGTCGATGCCGAACTCGCTGGCTGGGACTGCCGGGAGGCCTGTGCATGAACTCAGCAGGAACAGCCACGTTGGGTGATTTCGGCGCTGGTGGCCCACGCTCGGATGCGCTGATTGACAGACAGAGCGCGGCACAGGAGGCCGCTACCGGCGAGTGGGAATTTCTCGCCGCTGGCAACGACACGATCGGCTGGCACATTCCCGACACCGGAGCGACAGTCCTGCTCAAAGGTGGTGACGACAGCTGGACGCTCGAACGGGCGACCAAACTGGTCGGGACGCGCCGGTCACTCGACGCCGGGCTGGAGCTTGCCAACTCGTACATGGCAGACAGACCGGAGGGAGCCTCGACATGGCGATGATCGAGCGCGAGCAGTGGCGTCGCGAGGAACGCCACCGTGTTCCGGCAGCACTGGCACGCGCCCGGTTCTGGCAGTCGGTTGCGCCGGATAAAATCGGCTTCTGGGACGCCGTCGACGAGACGCTTCTGGCTCACTACCCGGACTGTCGGTACAGGTGCAGGACGACACTCGATGACTTCCGAGAGGAGGATTCATGAGCGACACTCCTGACCCAATTCTCGACAAACTCCCTCCAGAGCGGTTGCTGGACGCCGATCATCTCCAGCCAATCGTCGCTGGTATCAACTGTATGCACTCCATCGAGACGGTCCAGCAGTATCTCGCCTACGAAAACCAGCACGAGAACCGGACGCCAGTGCAGTCTCGCCTTCGAGAGCGGGCACGCGAGATCCGTCGCGATGAATCGGATACTGAGGAACGAGCCATCGTGTAATTTCTGTGCCCCAGCGGGGTGAGGGGCGTTCCGCGGAGGACGTGCCGCAAACCGATCATGAGTGTAAACAAGACAGACGAGACGGCTGTACAGCAGTACGAGAACTACCTCGATCCCGATGCTATCGTTCACTTTGGCGATGTCTCGGAGGAACTGGTCGAGTTGGTCGAGGAAACGCTGGAGACCTCCGAGTTCCTGTCGACCTCTCGCGACGAACTGCCCGAAACGACGCTGCTCGTTGAGGAGGTCGCAGATGAGTGACGACCAGCTGTTCATCGTCGTGGAGGGTGTCGGGCCAGCAGACTTTCCTGAGAACGAGGCGAGTTCAAACAAGCAAGACGAGGCCGTTGCTCTCGCGAACGATATCCACGACCTGATTCGCGAGGAGTACGGCAAGGAGGAGATCGAGGGCGTCATCCCGGTGGTTAATCCCAACGCACACGAGCAGATGCAGGCGACCGAACTCTGACAGGCGGCGAAAAGGCAGTTTCTTCAGCCATGATGCTGGCTGGAACGCCCGCTCAGTAAGTGTGCGAACGTACGATCTGACTCAGTACCTGTTGGCCGCGGAGGATTTCAATAGAGCTAGCGACTGGAATAGAAAACTTCTAACATACTCAATCTAAATTCAGTGGATATGGTGTCTACTTCCCGCGCCAATCGCTGGCGTTGGCACGTTTCTTGGGAAGTGGACAGTATCGCGATTTAGAGTCGGACGGGCTTAACCCGGCTGGCTCTACTGCGGTGCTCACTCGCTTTTTCATTTGTACTGCTTCCAAAGCGACGCCTAACATCAAACATACAATGCCAGCAGAAGACGACTTCACAGTAACGCCCTACGCCGTTGAAGGTGACATTGATTACGCTCGACTGCTAGACAAGTTCGGGGCTAACGCCCTGACGCCCGAGCAAAAAGAGAAATTCCCTGATCCAGGGCATCCACTTGTACGCCGCGACGTGTTCTATGCGGAACGCGATGTCGATGCCTTTCTGGATGCCGCAAACGAGGGTGCACTTCACTCAATTGTAACGGGACGTGGACCCTCGGGTCCGATGCACATCGGTCACATCTTTCCGTTCTACTTTGCCAAGTATCTCCAAGAACAAACTGGCACACTAGTCTATATCCCCTTCTCTGACGACGAGAAGTATTTACTCAAGGACAAACCGCTAGACGAAATTAGCGGCTACACTCGTGAGAACTTGCTCGATCTCCTCGCTGTCGGATTCGACCCCGAGCGGACCCGGATCATCGTCGATACCGCTGACGCTGACGTGGTGTATCCGCTTGCAACCGCCTTCGCCAAGGAAGTAACTCAATCAACGGTTGACGCTACGTATGGTGATCCGGAGAACATCGGTCTCTCGTTCTACCCTGCCGTTCAGGCTACTCACCTTCTCCTCCCACAGCTCGTCGAAGGACGGCATCCGACGCTTGTCCCGATTGCGGTTGACCAAGATCCCCATGTTCGCGTCTGCCGCGATGTTGCGGCCAAGCAACGCTACGACGTGGACAAGCCTGGGGCCCTACTCTCGAAATTCCTTCCAAGCCTCGAAGGCCCAGGCAAGATGAGTTCCTCTGACGATGCACCAAGTATTCTACTCTCCAACGACAGAGAGACGATCTTTGACAAAATCCGAACGTATGCTTATTCAGGGGGGCAAACAAGTCTCGAAGAACATCGAAAACAGGGCGGGAACCCGGAAGTCGATGTCTCGTATCAGTTCCTGTACTACTTCTTCGAGGGAAGTGACAAGCGAATGGACCAGCTCGCTCGTGAGTACCGAAATGGCTCTCTTCTGAGTGGTGAACTCAAGGAGATGGCCGCAGAGAAGATCGCGAACTTTCTAGGAGCACATCAGGAACGAAGAAAGGCACTTGCACCGCTTGAAGAGGAATTGCCTCGGTATCGACTTACTGAACGAGAAAGACGAAATGCGAAGCGCCGAGCAGGATATCCTGACAATTCTTTGGTGCAACAGTAAGCAGTCCGACTCAGCTCTGTTGAACACCATATTTCCGATAACAAAGAGATTCTGAATAAGGCAGGTAGACGTTCTAACTCGTTAGATTGGGTCCCCGCACTGCACATTCCTACCGACAAACAGATTTAGCCTCTACACAACAACTCTAATCCCGATTTTCTGCGCCCCAGCGGGTTGAGGGGCGTCCCACAGAGGGCGTTCCGCCTGTCATTCATGGCTACCACAGAATCCAGTAGCGAAGCCGACAGCATCGACGTTGAGGAGGATAGCCCGAACAGCCGTACCGTTCGGGCGCTGACCGAAGTGATGACCGTGTTAGACTCGATTGGTCGGGCACGCAACGCCGACGACCTCTTCCTGGTCAACTCTGGGTCCGGCTCAGAGTACCTTGTCGACACTCGAACAGGGAGTTGTGAGTGCAAGTGGAAGCAGTACAACCCCGGCAAGGAGTGCAAACACCAGAAGCGAGTCGCCTTCGCGACCGGCGAGCGACCCATCCCGCAGTGGGTTGACGACGACGCTCTCGACGACCAGTTCGGACTACACGTCGACGGCGAACCCCGCAAAGCAGTCGCTGATGGCGGAGTCATGCAGGTTCGGTTTGACGACGGCAGTGTCACGAGTCCAGCTGAGGACCCCTTGGCTGTCAACTCCGAGGATGAACCACGCACGAAGCGAGCGAAGCAGGAAGATATCGACGTTTCCTTTCTCGCAAAGCCCGGTCGCTACGAGGTTCATTCGGCGTCGGATAGCCGGTACGAGGTCGATGTGCTTGAGGAGACGTGCAGTTGTCCCGATGTCGCCGAGCGATGCAAGCACCGTCGCCGGGTCGAGATCGAGATTGAAGCCAAGCGAGTCCCCCGCCCGGATGGGAAATTGCCAGACGACTAACCGGGCACTACAGCGTGTTTTCTGACCCCCCAATTGGGTGAGAGGATGTCTCGGAATATATCTTCGCAAACTGTCCAGACAGAATTGTCTACAGCTACGCCGAGTTGTCCCGAGTGTGGCGGCACGCTTGATAGTAGCGGGCGAGAAACGCACTGTGAGAACTGTGGCCTGGTGACCGAGCAAGACCAGATCGACCGCAGGCCAGAGTGGCGGGCGTACGACAAGGCGGAACAGAAGCGGACGGGCGCACCCCGGACGGCCACTCGCCACGACCGAGGCCTGTCGACGAACATCGGCGGCGTCGAGAGTGCAGATATTTCCCCGAGACGGCGTCGACGGCTTGCTCGCCAGCGGCGACTCCACGGCCGGTCGAAGTTCGACAGCAAGCGCGACCGGAATCTTGCTCACGGGCTTGGCGAAATCCGACGCATTGCGAGTGCGCTGTCTGAGAGCAACGCGGTGAAAGAGCAGGCATCCACGCTCTTCCGGGAAGCCCAAGACAAGGACCTCCTAATCGGGCGGTCGATTGAGGGCGGTGCAGCGGCCGCTGTGTACGCCGCCTGCCGATGCAACGGCCTCGTGACGATGGAGACGGTAGCCGACGTTGCGCGGTGTTCTACATCGCATATCTGGAACTGCTACCGGACATTCCTGACAGAACTTGACCTCCCGATACCAGTGTCGCTCCCGGTGGACTGGGTGGCACGGATTTGTTCGGACCTTCCATTCGACGTTTCCCCGGACATTCGCCAGCGAGCGCTCGAACTGGCAGAGCAGGCAACCGAGTCCCCCGAGATCAACGGGCGACCAGACGGTATCGCAGCCGGCGCACTCTACCTTGCTGGCCAGGAGTCGGATATCCGGCTCACGCAAGCGACGATAAGCGAGACGGTGGATTTGCATACAAATACGATCCGTCTGTGGTTCCAGCATATCGAGAATCACATGGTTGGGTGACCTCTCGCGACGCCCTGTTTTGCGTGCCCCGGCGGGGTGCAGGGCGAACCAGCAAGCACGTCCTGAGAGAGACGTATGTCAGTTATAGATACTCCCGAATCGGCGACACAGCACGACTCTGAGACTGTTTTTGCGTCGGTCCCAGCACTACGGTCGCCAACGAAAGTCGCATCGTTTGTCGAACGAGTTCTCGTCGAACTTCGTCACGAACCCGTGGCTGCTCGGTACGTGACCGATCTAGACCGGGCTGGAGCGACGACAATCTGGTGCCAGGTTGAGCACACGCCGCTGGACGTTGACGCAGAGTACGTTCAGATTCGAGACGACCCACGATTAGGTGTTGATATCGAGCCGTGTTCGCAGGCGACGGTTCGAGAACGACTGTGCCAGTGTCTTGACCACGATCGGACTGGGCGCGTTGATGTCCGACCGCTGGCCGGTGTCTCGATGGGCGATGGCTGATGAGACGATACCACTACTCGACAGCGCAGCTGTACGTCTCAGAATAGGTGAAGAATTATACTACACCAGCGTATAGCATTTGTATATGTCTGATGCAGACAGCGATACTGGAAACGGTGGTCCAGAGATGGTACAAATAAACCTCCGACTGAGCAAATCGTTTCTCGAAGACATCGATGCAACGTGGCAGGAGGAGGGATTCAATTCACGGAGTGAGTTCCTTCGCCACGTCGCTCGGGATGCAGTGAAGCACCCCGCATTTAGTCGGAGTGGGTGGAAACAGATTGCCGCGAGCGAGCACGATCTTCGGGCGGATAATGCTGAACTGGTTTCGCGTGAAGACGTCCGTGCGATGATGGATCAAGACGGTAATGACGAGTGACGCTGAGTGGACGTGGAAGTTCACTGAGCGTGCGACTGAGCAGTTTGGTGATCTCGATACGCACGTTCAGGATCGAATCGTTTCGAAACTAGACGAGGTTGTCGACTCAACATGGCGCGAGCCCAAGGACTTCCTAGAACCACTGACTGGCGGGCCGTTCTGGAAACTCCGTGTTGGAACGTACCGCCTTGCATGTGTGCTTGCACATGATGCCTCAGTGCTTGAAATCCACAGAATCGAACACCGGAGCGGTGCTTACACGGCTGACGACGACTGACTGTCGCTCGTTCGTTCTGGCAGGTCAAGATCACCGAGAGCAGCGTGCTGGCGGAGAACACAGAGATGTGGGCAGACGGTCGTCGCCTGGAAGACTTCGCAACTACACCAGCCGGCGTGGATCCCGTTGGGATGCTCGGCCAGCGAGCAATTAACCGGACAGTCGTCGTCAACGGAGACGAGAAACAGGTCCGGACGACCACCTTTCGTTACGTCGACACTGGCATCGAGGGCGGCGTTCCACGTTGCTGATCGGTCGTCACGAATCCGCTGGAAATCAAGATCGCGGGTGCCACTGGGCTGGCGGGATATCCACTGGTCTGGGGCCGAATACTCGCTGGTCGTGGTGGGGGACTCGGCTGTTTTCATGATGAGTCCTCGTACTAATACATATATTCCCAAACAGCAAAAGAGTTGCTATAGAAGCGATACAGAGCGGATTTTGTGTTTCTCTAGTGGCTGAGAGAATCCAACAATGAGTAGTGGATACCGACGAGGGAACACCGGGCCGAAAAAGCTGAAGTGGCGCTGGAAAGATGAGACTGACAATCGGTCGCTGCCCCAATCGTGGGCCGACAACGGTCGCACAGAATCTCCCGAGGAGAACGAAGTGCAGTTGTACGCAATCCAGTGTCGGGCTGGACTCTTGCTTGAGTGGCTGGTCAATACACGAACAGGAAAGCTACTCAGAGGTCCACTGAGTGAGAAACCGGGGCTTCGCGTTCTGTACGTCACCGCTGGTGGTGAGTATGCAGTCCTGAAAGAGTTGGAGGCCCGCGAAATTGACGACAGTTGGAAGCCGCCCAAGCAGTTCGCCAGCATCATCGCGAAGCACCCAGAGGAGGCTGATCCCGTTCCAGACTCCAGCCAGGATTACTACCGGCGCTCGGTCGAAGACCTATACGACCCGTCGTAGCCGCTGTAGAAGGGTTTATTTGCTCATGGCAGCGATTGAAATGACCGTTCAGTGAGTAGGCGAATTGACCACGGGTGCGACTAACCGAACATGTCGCTGCTGGTCATTCTTCGACGCGAAACCCCTGTGCGGGCCCGGTAGGATATTCCGGGCCGATGATCGCGTCACAGCCGTCCACGTCGAGGGTCGGTTGGAGCCTGTCGGAACCGTCTCGACGGAGTTGAATATACCCGTCCCGAGAGCCCCGTGGGGCTTCGTCGACCGAGGCGCAACTGGCTGTAAACCACGTCAGCGGCGTCAGTTCGGTACCGTCTATCGTTAGTTCGACCGTGTACTCCTTCTCCCATGCACCAATATCCTCGAACTCAATACCGCGTTCAGATGGGAGTTCGTACTGGCCCTCGACGACGGCGTTCCCGTTCTCATCGATGACACGAACGGTTGCGATTTCTGTCGAGGTATTGTAGTTTACGATGTAGAGATCGTGTGGCTGCTCCGTTGTCTGTGATGGTGTGGGGGATTCTGTCTTGGAATCGAGGGGCGACGTCTCCGTTTCGGTTTCTGCCGTGGTTGAGGTTGGAGGATTATTTTCAGTGTCGTCATCAAAACTCACCTCCAGACAACCGGAGAGAGACATGGAAAGCGCTGAGATTGAAAGAAATTGTCTACGATTCATACCGTTGTGTGGAAATGAGTGTGTAAGTGCTTTGTGAGGGCCATGTGAACTGGCAGTACTTCAGTCAGATTACGAAAAGAAGTGCTATGTGGATTACCTGTATTGAACGAACCGACTGCCTTGGAAGCGGCCACTTGTCCGTGACCGACTTGCGCTCTGAAACCAGCAGGACTACTGAAACCTATCACCGGTTGAGGGTTTCAACAAGGCCAACTATCCCATTTGGTGTACTTTAACAACTAATAAGACGAATTTTTTCTAACCAGTGACCAGTTCACACAAAGTATTTTGGTTTTTTCGGAGGTAAAGAAATCATGAAGCGTCGAAAAATAATCACAGATACGTTATCCGTAATATTCTTGTCTGGGTGTACTACTGATTCAAACGATCAATATACACCGAACAGTACAAGCACTGAACCCATCCCTAACAGTACAAGCACTGAATCTACCCCCTCAGCGGGAGATTGCTACCCACAGTTTTGTAGAGGAACAAAGCTTGTAGACGTGGTTGTAGACGCAGACTTTTCGGGTACAGTTGTAGTGGAAGCAGCATGTCGTGAGAGGAACTACAAACTCCAATCAGGTGACTCAATCACGATCACACGGAAGGCTGATGGCGAATCTTGCGATATTATAATATCTGCGAATGATCAGACAGTGTATAACCAGACTATAGCTGACTATGTATCTATTTCTCTTCGGGTTGGCCCAGATGGCAACGTCTCTAGATCATCGATTAAAGAATTGTAACTATATAAGATCGGTTAAGATCTAGACTCTGAATTAGTCGGCTGGTTTGTATGCATAGTATGTATTCGCGTAGAATATTTTGTTAATTTATTCCAGTCATATTGAAAAGAAGAACACTAATCCTGTAGATCTCGTGTCCTCTTTCTCCGTTCCCATCGCCATTTGGGAAGCTAACTAAGAACGGGTGTCCGTCGTGCTTTTGTTCTATTCTCTCTGGGTTTTTCATTAGTTGTACTGAGCAGCTCATTCCAGGAGTGGAATTCCCAGAGTGGCACTCTCCGGCAGGCCAGATTTTGTGACGCTCTGGTGGCTGAGAAGCATGGCTTCGCCACAGATCGACGTCGACGAGATTGTTGCAACGCTTGAGCAAATTCGCCAGCGGGGACACAGCGCACACACGGTCTTCAGAGACTGGGTCAACCTCATGCTGTTCGCACTGCAGGACCGAGACGATCCATATCTGGAGATTGTCGACGACTATCGCGAGCGCGGCGATATGGACCACCCACGCGAGCAGCGATCAGTCGACCTCTTCGCCGAGGCGTTCGGCCAGCTCCAAGAACAGATGGCGGCTACCGACGCTGACGTTCTGGGTGCCGTCTACGAGGAATACGGACTGTCCAGCGATGCGTTCGGCCAACACTTCACGCCCCACTCTGTTTGCGAGACAATGGCTGAGATCGCCGGCGTCGGAGACGAGAGCGACACCGATGATAGACAGACGATCCTTGACCCGGCCTGTGGGAGCGGTCGAACACTGGTGGTCGCCGGTCGAAAGCAGCCAGACGGCCTGTTTGTCGGGCAAGATAAGGACCCACTGTGTGTCCGAATGACGGCGCTGAACTGCTGTTTCCTGAATCTGGATGCCTACGTTATCCAGGGCGACTCACTGACTGTCGAGTTCCAGCGAGTATGGCAGACCTCGTACTCTTCGCTGGGTGGGAGCGTTCGCGAGCTAGACGACGAGGAGGTCGAAGAGCTTCACGAGTGGGTGACCGACGCCTTCGAGAATACGGTCGAAGGAGGGAGCCAGCCCGGGTCAGAACAGCAGACAGAGACGGAGTCGGATGGTCGGACGCCGCCGGTCGCGACATCTGTCCCGAGTGAACAGGCCAGTCTGGGTGCGTTCGAGAGTAGCGATTGACGGCTGTTTTGTGTGCCCCGGTGGGGTGCGGGGCGTTCCAGTGAGAGCGTCCCCGAGAAGACCCATGTCAAGTGAACCAGAGACAGAGCCGGATGCAGCTCCAGACTCAGTCGAAAAGGTCGAACGAACGGACTTTGGGTGCAGTATGGAGGCCCGAATGAAACGAGGAACCGGGACGCGAGACGAAGACAGTATGACGATCAAGTCAAAGGGTGAGACTGCCGAGGAGACGATTGCGGAGTTTTACAAGCTCTTGGAAGAGTACGAGCAGGAAATCGGTGGTCGGCTTCGGGGTGTTCAGCCCGAGGAGGACGAGGCAGGCAAGGAAGACGACGAGTAAGGCCCTCTATTATACTGCCCAGCGGTTGGGTGGGGTGACCGCGACTGCAGGGCACACGTTCCTGTTGATTGGCGCGAGGCAGTGGCTAAACGCTTATATCCGAGGGTAGGCAATTTTTGCGTGGAAGGAACACTGTCACACGCTCCTTCCATCCCCTTTCCATGTCTGATGACACGCGAAGTCTCGGTCGCTGCCCAGACTGTGGCGAGCGTATCACAACTCCGTGGCTGCTGGTTGAATACGAGAAAGACGATGGTACGGAGGGTATCTGGGCCGAGTGTCCAATGTGTGAAGATGTCGTTGCACCAGAGTAGTCCCGAACTCCCAGACTCGCGTTCTTCAGTCTGAGAGGCTTCGAGAAGTGACTAACCAACATTCAGAGTGGATTGTACGCTGGTGTTGGTTAGCTCCAGCGTAGCAGGTTTTGAGAAGATCCAGAGGCCGAAACAACAATTGTAGCCGTTGATAGTAGCGTACTGGCGTCCATACCAACGGTTGACTGAGTATTACAATAGGGGCCCGTCACGGTACCTGCGTGCGGTGTCAACGCAGGCCCGGAGTGTCACCCTCACCGCTGCGATATTAGAACCATTCAGTATACTCGCCACAGTGGGTACACTCGGCACGGGTACGCCACTCGTCCCCGTGCTTGTGATCAACCGGTGCAACCTTGACTACCCGGATGTCGATGGAGCCACACTGTGGACATTGCCCCGGAATTTCCGCGTTGGCCACGCTGAACTATTGCCCCCATGAATGGTCCAGTCGTGGCTAAGTAATGATAGTTATGCTGCAGAAACATTGGTTGAGTGATGGATAAGTCAGCAAGTATATGAGTTCATCACAGCCACTATCGATTACTGTGGGTATGGGGCTTTTTCAGAGAGTGTGAAATGGCTACGCTGTGGCCTGTGTATCCCTCACCCGAAGCGACGAGCGAGTTCATAAGCGACGGTAGTAGGAACAGTGATTGTAAGAATCACGAATGCGATCTCATCGACAGTCGGACCGGACTGCGTGAGCGAACTGTAGAATATCAAAGCGCCAGTAGCAAGCACCCCGACAACAGTTGATACGTATTCTGGGTCTGTCCACTGACTCGGAGGGTCTCTGGAGGGCATATGAAGAAGCTGTGTTTGTGTGGCGGGTAACGTTTTTGCAGTCTCCCTGTCCGTACGAATCTCGGCGTACATGGACCACCTGTACTGGCTGTTGCAGCCATAAATAGAGTTGCTGTATCTATAACAGCCGTTCTGTGTCTGAGATGATATCGTTCGCTTCGTCACGCGTGCGTTTTGCGGCCTCCTGTGCGTAGCCTTCGTGGGTCGTCTCGATGGACTTGTGGCGTAGCACATCCTGCGCCAGCTGTGGGTTCTCGCGATAGATTTCTCGTCCGAGCCCACGGCGGGCACCGTGTGGCTTCAGTGGCTCCTCGAACTCGTAGTCGGACCACTCACAGAGTTTGGCGAGGATATCCCGAGCCGACTGGGTTGTGATCGACGGCGTCGGGTCAAGTGCCTTCGCCGCGTTGTCGAGTCTGGGAAACACAGCTGCATTCTCGTCGGGCTCTCGAAGTTGCTTCCAGCGCCGAAGCGGGCGAAGCGCGTCATCGAGGATCGGCGCAGATTCTCGGGTGCGGTTCTTGCCGAACACCTGCATTGTGCCTCCCTCTAAATCGACGTGCCGC
Organism: Haloarcula sp. CBA1127; assembly: GCF_001485575.1. Classification (NCBI taxonomy): domain Archaea; kingdom Methanobacteriati; phylum Methanobacteriota; class Halobacteria; order Halobacteriales; family Haloarculaceae; genus Haloarcula; species Haloarcula sp. CBA1127. The sequence continues at coordinate 12,727 of NZ_BCNB01000003.1, read as the reverse complement.
CACCGCAGGCCGTTCCGTTCTTCATCATCAGAAACAGCGACCAGTTCTGCACTACGCGCACCGGAGTAGGCGAGGAGGAAGACGAGTGCCTGGTCGCGGTAGGCCGCCGTGCGGTCGACGTCGTCGCCCTCGCCGGCGTCGTCGACGCGGGCGGTCGCAGTGGCACAGATGGCGTCGCGGTCCCGTGCAGTCCAGTACTGCTGGTCTGTTTCGGTCTCATCGGTCGGGAGCGGACCTTCGGCGTGGTTGGTCTTGGCTGGGTTCGTCGGGATCAGGCCCTCGTAGACGGCCCATGTGAGAAACGAGCGGACGTATGCGAAGTAGCGGCGGGCAGTCTCGGGTGAGATATCGTCTCTGCCGTCAGCCCGGGCGAGGTCACGAGCGTATTGCCGACAGAGATCATCGTCGATATCCTCTGGATTGGAGATGGTATGCTGGTCCCGAGCCCACGTTGCGAACTTTCGCAGCACGCTGGCGACGTTTGTTCGGTAGCGCCCGGAGTCGATATCGACGAGTCGTTTCTCGATGGCGGCTTCGAGGGCGTCATCCCCAGGAGTAGCGTCGTATGCAGGCGGAAGACGATCCATGCTTCCCGTACAGCGGCCTCCCGCCTAAAACTGGTGGTGCTTATGTGAATAATACAAACCTATCTACAAAACCAGAATTTCGGTGTTTCAGGCACTCTGTGTCTGAATACTCGGGCTTTCTGTGTCTGGTAAAGTCTATGTAGCTATATCAATCTCGCTCAAATTCTGTCCTTTAACGAACAACATAATCTCATCCAAGTAATGGTATGAGCTTTTCATTCGCTCTTGTTGTGTACATGACGATAATACTTCGAAGACGGTGTGTTTGGATATCCAATGATACTCCGAAGACGGTGCGTGAATTCTATTTTAGTAGATAACGATATTCCGGGTATAAGAGACTGCAGTTGCCAAGAATAGTGAGATGTTACTTCGAACGTGGTGTAGTATATTTATGTGGATGGGAGATACATCGGGATATATGACTGACAGCGACCACTCATCAGGGAATAATGTGGGAGATACTGACGATTCACTCACCGTGCGGGAGATGATTGAACAGGCAGGCGAGGAGTCAGTGTTCAGAAATCGGAATCTAGTGGAGCCCGACACGATTATCGACAGAGACCGTATTGTTGGCCGCGACGATCAACTGAGAACTGTCGTCTCTAATCTTCGGAAGGTTCTGAATGAAAACCGCCCACCGAACTTACTACTCTACGGTCCTGCAGGAACAGGGAAATCGCTGATATTTGACGCTGTTGCCCGGCAAATCCGAGACATATCTAAGAATCGGGGTTATGAGTTCGGTACACTCCGAATTAATTGCCAAAATCTCAGGAGTCTTGACGAAGCCGTGTACGCACTTGTCCGTGAAGCTGCTCATGACCTCAACGAAGAAATCGGAGTCGCGCGGCATGGCGTCTCTACGAGTACGAAGTATGACCGTCTCTACGATCTGCTAGATGAAGGATACGACTCTGTCGTGTTTGTCTTAGACGAAATTGACTTGCTACTCGGTCGGCGGTCATCTTCAAGCGAACCCGCATATTCGGATTTAATCTACCAACTCAGCCGCGCCAGCATTGAGAGCATAGATATTCAGGTATCAGTAGCTGCACTAACCAACGACCCTGAGTTCATGAATAACCTGGACGCACGAGCGGAAAGTTCGTTCAACCCACGGGACATTCCCTTTTCCGACTACGATGCTAACCAACTACAGGAGATTCTCCGGAACCGGGAAGACGCATTTATTCAGGACGCATTATCCGAGGACGTTATCCCGTTGACTTCTGCCTTCGCTGCTCAAAGTCATGGAGACGCTCGGAAAGCTATTGATCTTCTTCGGAAGGCAGGCGACGTCGCGAATGAGAACGGTGATCTGACTGTGACCGAGAATCACGTTCGGGAAGCTCAAGAGGATGTTGAGACTGACCGTTCTCTCAAGCTTGTGGAAGGACTGACGACACAGAAGAAAATCTCGTTATATGCGACAGCCGCGGTGGCGGAGTTCGGGAAGAGTGGGTCAACGACGGCGTCATCGCGGGTGGCGTTCCCGGTGTACCAGTTTCTGACGGATGTGCTTGATGCAGATGGACGGACACGGGAGACGTTCAACAACTATGTCCGTGAGGTCGGGACGTATGGGCAGCTCGATCACGAGAGGAAAAGCCTCGGCGGAAAACAAGGTGGGGGGATGTACTTGATGTATGAGTTCAAGCGTGACCCCGGAGAAATCAAGAAGCGGTTAGAGCAAGACGAACGTATTGCTGATTTGAGTCACCACGAAGATGGCCTTAAGCGAGTGATTCAGGCACAGAAGCGCAATTTTGCGGAGGATTAGCATATCTACATAGGGGGAGCCACACACCGTCTTCGAAGTATCTTTGTGGCAGGTTCCACGGATAAGTTGTTCTGAAGTATAATCAGAATGGATAGAGACACACCGTCTTCGAAGTATCTTTGTTTAAAATAAGCGAGTAGTAGAGTTATGGGCATACTTTGCGATGCTCTTGATGATTCTTAGTCTGTTGATACTATTTCTCAAGTAGTGGTACGGATTTGGTTTTTCTCCCTTCTTATTAAATCTATCTCATACAATAGTCAATTTAATATCTTATCTTCCACCATTTCAATTATCCATTATTCCTCAAACTGCTCTGCATGAGTTGGTTATCGACTATTCTCCACAAACACCAATCCAGGAGGATACTTCGAAGACGGTGTGTGGGTGTCCGAAAACTGGTTGACAACTGCTTGAGACGCTAAATCTAGTACCCGGACTCGACTCCAATGGGGGTAGGGTAAGTATCAGTTAGCTACCCTTGATTCGACAGTGACAGCCGTACTATTCGAAATAGCTGGAAATTACGAACACTACGTATATTACGGATATTTCGCAACTTCCAAGTCTTACGGAAGTTGCGTAATATATGTCTTATATCTGTCGCACTGGAATTTATGTACATGGCGTAATATACGACATATACGAATGGCCCGCAAACTTCGCAAACTTCGAAAATTTCGAGAGGTGCGTACATGAGAGTCACAATTGGTATGCAGAAAGGGGGAGTCGGAAAGACAACGACAACGATCAACACGGCAGGCGCACTCGCTGAACGTGGCCATGACGTGCTCGCAATAGATGCTGATCCGCAGGGAGCTTTAACGCTCAAACTCGGGCATAAAGAGCAATATAGACAGTTCTCTGACAACCCAAATGAAGACGCGGAGGCACTGATTGATGTCCTAACCCAAGATGGAGATATGGAATTCGACCAGTTAGATGATCTCATCATCTCCGGTGGGGAGTACGACATTATTCCTGCGCATATGCGGAATTTCCTTGCCGAGAAGTCTTTGTACACTGATCGGCGAGGCTTTGAGTCTCTAAAAATCGCTCTCAACCGCTCTGACATCGACTATGACTATGTCCTGATCGACTCGCCTCCAAATCTTGGGCCGCTCGCCGATGCTGCACTTCTCGCTGCAGAGAACGTCTTATTCCCAAGCGAGCCGAATGTTATCGCTCAGGAGTCGCTTAAGATCTTGTTTGATGAAGTAGAGACTCTAGAAGACCAGTTCGAGGTCAAGATTAGGGCTATTGGAGCCATCCTAAATCAAGTCCCAGCTCAAGGCTCCATCGCAGAAGATATGCAGGACTGGTTCACTGAGACGTTCGGGGAAGATCGAGTTCTCTCAGTTCCAGACAGAGACGCAATTGAACACGCTATCGAATACGAAACATCAATTTATGCCTATGATCCAGACGACGCGGGTTATCCGTGGGATAGTGACCCAATCAATGAGCTTCGCGACTGTTATCTCAGCATCGCAGAGCTACTGGAGGAAATAAACAATGAGTGAAGACCTGAAAGAGCGGTTCAGCGATCATCAAGATCAAAGTAGCGACAAGGACGCTGAATATACTGAAATCGCAGAAGAAGAAACCGGACAGGCTGAGGCAGAAGCAGCAAACTCTCGACCCAAAGCAGAGATTCCAGTCAGAGATCGGAATCAGGTTACGATGTATCTCGGTGACGACCGAGAAGATGACATCTCCAAGCTGTTTCAAGAGGCCAACGCACAGTCTGTCCTTGCTGATGATGGAGAAATATCGAAAAATGACGAGTTCTACCCTGCACTGGTTGATTTCGTGACTGATCACAAACGGACAGAATTCTTGAAATTTTTGGGTTTAGAGGCAGATGCCGACGAAACCGAGTGACTGCCCATGCCAAATCACGTCACTGCTTGCTATGTGGATAGCTCGTCAATCGGAGCCAGATACTGATTTTCCCACTCTCGGTGACCTTGGAGGTCTCGCACGCCACGCCTTGTCAGTCGATACTTGTTTCCTCGTCCGTTCTTATCCATTTTCTTGATAAGCCCTTTCTCAGCCATTTCGTCCAGTTGCGGATACACACGTCCGACTGTGATCTCCTCGGCATAGTATTCCTGCAGTTCGGCGGTGAGTTCTGTCCCCATCGGATCGTCCATGCCTGCGATCACGACTAGCATATCACGTTTGAAACTATTCACATCGTACATCCTGTCAAACCAAACGCCACGTCCGAGATTCATAATCTTATTTATTCGCACTCATCTGAACCCGCCTTGGTAGCCTCCTGAAGCGCTGTATCGACCCTTTACCTTACACACAATGTTGTTTTATGCAGCCCTCGCAGCCGGAGGCATCACACAATGTCCAATCCATCAGACGACGCATTGCTGACAGAACTCGCAACCTACCAGAACCGGAAGCTTCTGCTCTGGCAGCTTGCAGCAGACGGACGCTCGTTCTGTGGTATCCAGTTTATCGCTCGGGAGCGCGACCTGCAGAACGCGCCCGTCGACGAGCAAGTCCAAGCCTTCGTCGATGATATGCTCTCGGATGGAGAGGTTCGGCCAGAGTACGACGCAATGGCTGACTGGGAAGCCCTGGAAGCGAACCACGGCGACACCGCTGACCAGTACCTCTAGACCAGACTCCGCCGCAGGGCGATTTTGTGTCGCCTCAATGGCTGGAGGCTTTCCAGTATGTTGCCGACAACCGAACCACCGTTCGACCCGATCTTCGTCGATGAACCACTGCTTATCCCAAACTACAAAGAGACGATCATCAGCAAAGTCGGCTTGCCGTTCTACGCCGACGTCACTCACCCCGATGAAGCGCCCGCTGACGAGCGCGAGCGAACCATCGACCTTGCGGAGCGAATCCTGCGTGCCGGCGGCGTCCGAACCGGCTTCGGGCACCACGAAGAAGTCCGAACCTCAATGGAGTCGTGGGCTCCCAATGCCGACGAGGAATGTGACGATGACCCTGGCTACTGGCGGTCGTCAGTTCTCTTGATGACTCCCCAAGAGATGAACTTCGGACAGCTGGACGGCGAACCCGAGCAGAAGCACAAGAAGGCCAAGACCGTGCTTGCGTGGGCCAGAGAGTGCATCGACAGCGATGTCCTTCAGGAGATCGAGCGGTCCCAAGCCGAGGATATCAAACAAGCGTGGCGCGACGCCGCAGAAGCCGAACTGACTCAGCGCGAAATCGACCAGTTCGCCGAGGACCCGCCAGACAAACTCGATGGGTGGACGAGACTTGACGCCGACCACGACGCTGTCGAAGTGGCCTACGTCGCTGACAACCACGGGACGCCGTCGGTTGCAGCCGTGTTTGAGGGGGCTGACAGCGAGTTGGAGGCGCTTGAGTTCACGCTGACGGAGTGGCAAGAGAACGACGGCAATCCTCGCGAGGCAAGGCCAAATCGGCACTGTGTCACGACTGACGGTGACGGGGCCTACGCCCGTCTTCGATCACATCTGCTGACCTTCGAGGTCGAACCGATAGAGCGACTTGAAGTGTGAGTTGATCTCGCTCTGAGTGCATAGAACACCGACAGTACAGCTGGTTGTATTCTGCTCTGCTGAATTGCTTAGAACATTGTAGGAGCCAGTCATCAGGTGCGGACCAGAACGTGATTGTATCTTAGTCGCTTTTAAGCGTTTCCTCAGGGAGCAGTATCTCGGGCCGTTGGCGGCAATCTGCAGCCCGCGCGAACGCTCTAATTCGATCCCACTCGTCGGGTGTGAGGTTGCTATCCATAATTGACAACTACCTGTTTAGCGTTTTAATATTTTCTGTATTTGTATGAAATAAAAGACAGTTAAGGAAAGCACGAGGACAAAACTAACCTCAGGAGGGTCCCTACGACACCCCCTTGAGACCGGCTTTAGTCCCAGACTTAACACACCGTATTTCGAGTGAAAATACCATCGCTGTCTGGTGGTTTTCTCCGGAGACAGTGGTGTGTGCCAATTCTTCAGCGATTAGTCGACCAGACTGTGAGTTTTTGCACCCCCAGTCGGGTGCGGGGCGGTCCAGTGAGGGCGTCCCGACAGTACCCATGGCATCGAAGACCACCAACAGCGATCAAACCGGAGAACAGCAACCAAAAGCCGATTCCACCGAAGCGCAGTTCCCAGACCTCACAGTCCACGCCGAGGGGACCGCAGATCGACTTCGGCGTGTGAATGAACCCGGGAAGGCCGATTGTCTCGAAACAGTCGAGGTCGAGCTAGCTGTCGAGTACGATATCGACTCCTACGACGAGTGGCGCAATCTCGTCGACCCAGACTACGCCATACACGGACGGACCGTTGAGAAGGGCACGATTATCGACGACCTGCTTGACAGACTTGAAGGCCACTACCGCCGGCAGTCGTCCTCTAGATATGAAGCCCCGGACTGGAATCTCACGGTGACCGGCTCGGCGACTGCTTGGCGACGACTCTTGATGGAATTTTCCCAGATGCGCGGTTCAGGTTCCGACCGTGCCCACAAAGGCACCCTTCGTCTCAAACGATTGCTCGCCGCAGACCTCGTAGACACAGGCGCAGCGCTGGCTGCCCTCGAACTCATCAACCAGTACGATCTGGACAGATCAACGGACACGTTCATCGCAGAAGTGACGGACAGCACGGACGGCGAGTAGCCAACTCGTCCTGTCTTGGTCTCTGTCGGTTTGTGCTTCCCTCGGGGCTGGAGTTTAAATACCATGACGAACGCAACCAAGCGTGTGACTGATCGAAATCCTGAGTACGATCCCGCTGATATCCTCGGCGCAGCGAGTTCCGATCCTGAAACGAGGGGGAACGGACGGGAACGAGTCCTCGACTCCACCGGCTATCCCGACCGTACAGAGGATGAGACTCGTACCTGTCGGACCTGTGGACAGGATATCCCACAGGATGAACGCCAGTGTCCGTTCTGCGCTCAGACCGGTATCTCAAAGACTTCGTCCGACGATCAGGATAGCAGCCCACTTGGGGAGTGGATATTCGGGCGGGTAGTACTCGCACTCGTCGAAGCGAACACCGACTTCCATGCACGAGCGCTCGGCGCTGCGGCCTTCTCCGTTTCCGACAGCATCGCGAGCGGTGAGGACGTCTCCCATGGAACGGTGAAGTGCCGAGCAGCATTTGGGACAGAGCCAGCCGCCACTCTCACGAAGGGGTGGCCCGACCTGCCGACCGAAACCACGATGGACGCGGAACCCGGACAGGCGCTCCTAGAGACGGCCGACGAGCAGATCAACTGGGACGGGGATGGGGGCGACGTCCAGCCACGGATCTATCTCGAGGACGGGTCACCAGTTACCGACCGCTCGGAGTTCCAGCAGCTCACGGATGAGTTCCGACAGGACGACGGCACGTACTGGCTTGTGCCCGGTGTCGTGCAGCGCCATCAGGCAAGAGCCGAACCGGAGATAGTTGGAATCGGGTTCCACTGTCGGCAGTGTGGCGCCGTGACGGGACACGAATCACACGGGCTGGACGGTTTCGAGTGTCACTCACACCTTGACCGGCTGATCTGGACCTGCAGGGAGTGTGGACAGCACCGACACGAGCCCGACCAAGAGGATGACACGGAGGAGGCCACGGACTACGAGCATCTCCTCGACGGCGTCTCACCGGAGGATATCCACGGCGACGAGCCGGACTTCCAGGAGCAGGAGTTTCAGGACCAGATCAGTGCCTATCGCGAGCGCCATGGCTTCTTTCCGTGGGAGCGGTAGCTGTCGTGTCGGCAAAGCGTAACGGGTGCTGTGAAGACACAGCGTGTCATAGAACTGTTCACAGTCACTATTCGGTTCTTGATCGACGGTCAGTATAGCTGAGCAGCCGAAAGGATGTGTCCGGTTCTCGGGTGAAAGTCGGAGATTTCCCTCTATATTGAGCACATACCAGAAGCAGACGAATTAACCCGGGTGTACGATTTATATGCAAACAATGAGTCAGATGTATTTGAATGTCAGTTGATCCAAGTGGACTTCCCAGTTACATTCTCTTGTTGTGCGTTGCAATAGGTGGTGCAATGGCCCTTCAGAAGGGGATGCTAGCTTCAGGATACGTAATATTCGGAAATACCATCCGAACGATGAACGTTTTTGGGGTTATAGGTGCTTTCGCTCTGCTTATTATGGTAATCGCCTACGGAAGGTGGCTCTAATGCAATTGGGACTATTCGAATACATCTCAAACCAGTTGCCCAGCATTTTCACTGGATTGACTATGGCGATAATCGGTCTAAGCGTCTACGAAGCAGGGGATGGCTACTTCCTATCTGGGGGCAGCTTCCGGGGAAAGCATGAGGCAGTTATAATACTTCTTGGAAGCCTGATTGGTGTCTCTCTATTTACCCCACAAATCAAGAGCATCTGGGTATCAATACTTCCTCAACTTCATCCTGCGCAAATCGTCGGCGGATTACTGCTGCTGGGGATGGTTGCTGTGAATGAAACCACTGGATGGAATCATTTAGAATTAAAATCAATTGTGTTTTACATAGCTGGCGCCGTCCTCATTGTTCGGCCAGATGTAATTTATCTGGTCTTCTGAGCGATCATTGACTCACAGAGTGTGGTAGTGATTCGGTGAGCTTGAGAGTGTTGCGACTCAAAATAATATATATTCAAATATATTCAGCCGGATTTATTTTTACTACTAAACTAACTACCATATGGACCCAAAAGAGCATCCAGAGCAGAAGAAATCTGTCAGCCTTGACCAGATCGGTGAGGCGATTGGTGATGCAGAAAGTGTTGACGATGAGTTTTGGGAAATTAGCTTAAAACAAGGTGAGGACACTTTCTCTAGAGGATATGATGAAGCCAGTACCCGGCGGCAACAGGCAATTGAAATGGTAAAAGTTGCTCTTCTATTAGGCTCGTTGTACCTTGCGCTGTATCGCTTCGGAGGTGATAATATCGGGGTAGAGTCTAATCCCTATTTCGCAGCTCTTCCGTTCATATTCCTTTCAATAGCTGTCACAAGCTACATTCTTGGATACTATGAACTTAGCGGTCAAGTTGCTGGCCCCTCATCTGCCAATTTACACTCTGCTTTAGAGAGTGGTTATGATTCAACTGAATATAAACGAATAATGTCAGCAGTTTATTTCAAGTGGTCCGATGATAATATGGATCTTCTACATAAAGAAGCGCGTCGATTTGGCTGGGGAACTGCTTTTCTACTTTCTTCTCTAGTAGCGATTGTTCTACTGGTTTTGCTAGGATAATACCTGCTACTGGGCAAGTCCATCTCAACTGAATAGACTGGCTCCCCGTCCGTTTCTGTGGGGGAGAGCCGGACACGCATTCGTCTTTAGCTAACACCAGTAGTAATTTTCAGAATTATAATTATAACTACAGAGATTAGGAAGAGCAATTCCGTCGGTCGAAGCGCTGTTCCTTGTCAAATCCTACGATGACCAACGCTAAAATCGGTGTTTTTCGACGTCCTATTGTGGTTTGAAGGCAAAATTCGACCGAAAATCACGGTCTAACAGTATTACTATGAGTATTATCTAAAGACGAATTGCCGGACACGTTCTCCCCCAAATTAACAGCGGCTGGGGTCGATCCATCGCAGAACTCTAGAAACCATAGCCGCAAATCTAGTGCCGCGTCAAGTCTGAACTGCTAGAATTAATCGAGAGACGCTGTATCGTGGGAATCTAGCGATTTACGACTGAAGCGGCACTAGATTACCGGACGTTCGCTTAGAAGGCTATGACGATTAGGACGGAACAGAAGTAAATCAGGGAACCACTCGCTAAACACTTTCACAGATTAGTAATAATCATCAGGATAATCAATGGCTTGCGATATCCTTCAAATCCAGCAGGACAACAGCCTCAGTTGTAGCCAAAAGCTGGACAAGATACAGAATTTAATCCAAAACATCGGATATTTACCACCTGGAGGCCTCCATCATGTATCCGACATCTTTGAGGACTGCGTCCAGCAGGAACACGCAAAATCCCTGGAAACCGCCTACCTGATCTCAGAAGAGACTAATATACTGGCCAGCTCCGATCTTGGACGGGGACTTGAGGCTATCGGAACCCACGATATCAACGCAGTCAACCAGTTCACCAGACAGAAAATACAGGGCCAAGACCTCAAGAAAGCACACTACCTAGCCCCTCTCATCCCACACCTCTACAGAGGACAGGAAAACGAAATGGCCAGTCAGATGCCGGACTGGTACAACACCTACAGCTACTTTTTCATCCGATCCCTCAAACGGACAATCGAATACTACCTCGAAGACCGGGCTTCTAAGGGCGACTTTGACACAGAGCTACAGGTCGTCCAAACTGAACTCGAAGACATAGCAAAAACGAAGACCTAGATTCCACCGACGCATACCAGGGCCGTCACAAACACGATCGCCTGCTCAAAATATCTCTACTACTCGACGACCTCGAATGGGACAGCAAGAACACTATTAATTACAACGAGGTCAAGCAGAACCTCTCCCGCTATCCGAACCTCGAACATCTACTCACCCACAACAAGCCAGGCATCCCTACCCTCCGAGACCACAATCAGCACCCACTAACAAACCTGCTCAGGCAAGAACAGGACCCAAATGAGAACCCGAAAACAGTACAGAAACTCACCTACTACAATCACTGTCTCGAACTAATAGCCGCAAACGGCCAAGCAACGACCCCTTAGCACTTTAAGAAAGAAAGTCCTAGGAAGACCAGAATACGAGAGCACGATAGCCGAAATGAAGTCATCAGCGCACTCCGCAGAGAGTTTAGAACCCCCAACGTTGACATCGAGAAACAGGCCCCCAACGGCAAACAACCAGATGTACACATCAACACGTCTTCAAAGACTATCTGGGGGTGAAATCACAATACCTCGCCCACAGACCTCCTACCAAGTCGCACGACGATACAGTCTGAGGACGAACCCCCAAGACACCGACTATTGGCCCAAGAAATCCCATCTACAAAAGCAGATTCTCAACAAGGTAGAGAGCCAGATACAACCAGTGAAAGAGGACACTGCGACCTCACAATGCTCGTGATCAAAACGAAGACTCCAAAGTCGACAAAGACACATTCCAGAACTATATTTTAGGCCGCCTCGACTTGCCATCCCGAAGATCCTGACGCCGAACCATAGTAATCCGGGGAGAAACCGGCCGAATACACATCGACGACTACCTCGATATATTAGTCCTGTTCGACACCCTGAACGATCTCAGCAGTCCACCCTACATTGAGGGCCAAGTGGCCAACCTGACCGACATCGATCCAACCATCATCGACCAGTTGGTTAACGTCTTCAACGCAGATGAACTTACACCCTCATAAGATTTTGAAAGAATCCAGGGTTTGAGACTGAGTGACAATCTACTGCCAGCTTCGAAAAAAATATTCTGCACCCTACATCTCGCACGGCGCTCAGAAAATCGAGTAAAATTGGTAGGACCGCTGGCAGTCCGTCTGCACGCTTACCAAACAGCCGTTTCACACCCTCTGATGAATAAAGAAACCGTATGCACAACGGCTGCTACTCCGGCAGTAGCCAGTCCAAAGCGATACTCGTCCCGTCCTCGGTCCGGGGCACTGTATTCTCCAACAAGTTCTCGTCACTTTTGTCGACGTCGAGAATGCCGGTTTCGACGATGCGAGGACTGTCCTCCCGTTCGCCGGTGAGGGTCAGGCACAGCTGGCCGTCGACCTTCCCACCGACAACCGAGATCGTCGCAACTTCGTCGGGAAACGAGACGGTCGTCCAGCCATCGGGTTTCCGGACCCGCAATTCGGTCATCAGCTCTTCTCTCTCGGCAAGCAGTATCAGCACTCTGGCTGGTATCCGAGCCATTTTGTGTCTCCCTCGGAGCCGGAGGAGATCATGAGTACCACAGCGCCTTCCTTCGAGGAGTATGACTTCGACCGCGGCGACCACGTCCGAACCGACTGGACCGACGGAGACGGCCCACTCGATGCAGTCGTCGGAACCGTTACAGAAATTTCGCGTTCCGGCGGCAACGTGATCGTCTCTGTCGAGGCTGACGACGACCAGTATCCCGACAACTCGATCTACGCGGGCACACACGATTGCGCTCCCGAGTGGGTCGAGACAATAGAGCAAGCCTAGTCTGACAGCAAGAGAACTCGCCCGTATTTTGTGAGCCCCCGCCGGGTGAGAGGCGGTCCAGAGAAGGCCTATCAGCCATATCCGAACAGGCAGGCGATCCAGACCAGTACCAAGATGGATCTGTCACACCCGTTGTGACCACTGGAATCGCTGTGGTCGCTCTGTTCGTGTTACGATCACTCACTACACTCCTGACAACAGGGGGTCGCTCCCGGTTCCTGCAGCTAGCAAACA
>NZ_BCNB01000002.1:300000-385856 GCF_001485575.1 Haloarcula sp. CBA1127 | reverse complement strand
TAGCGTTACTTTCGGCTCGATGCTGATAAGCGGCCAGTTAGCAGAGAGCTGTACGGGGCGTCTGTTGGGATATATCCGTACAGACCGGGTGGAAACGACTCTCGATTCAGGACCGGAGCCGCTGGATGCGCTTCTCCGTCGGCGGGTGGGTCGAAAACAACTTCTCGAACAGCCCCTTGTCGGCGTTGAAAATACAGAGGGCGTTCATGCTGTCCTCGACTTTCGATTCTCGCCCCTCCGCACCGCGAGAGATTTTTTCGAGCGCACGGGCCAGCGGCTCGCCGGTGCCGATGGCGCGGCGAGCGTCCGCGTCGGCGACGTACTCTCGATACCGCGAAATCGCCAGCACGAACACCATGACCAGCGCGTTTGCGAGCGAGGAGACGATCATCGCCATGATCCAGGAACCGACGTTTCGCTCGCCGCCGAACAGCACCGCGAAGTAGGCGACGTAGCCGACGAGCATCCCGATGGACTGCCCGACAACCATCGTGATGACGTCCCGGTTCTTGATGTGGGCCAGTTCGTGCGCGATGACACCCTCCAGTTCGTCATCATCCAGCAGTTGCATCAGTTCGCTCGACACAACGACGACACCCGCACCTTTCCGTCCGACAGCGAAGGCGTTGGGCACGCCCATGTCCATCACCATCAGTCGCGGCTCCTCGATACTCATGTCCCTGCAGAGCCGCCGGACCATCTGGTGGACGTAGCCGAACCGCTGGTCGTCCGGCATCTCCTCCGCGCCACGGAGTGCCAGCCACTTTCCGAGTTTGTACTGAACCGCCGGCACGACGAGGATGCCGACGAGGAGCACCGGGACGAGCGGCAGGCCCAACAGCACCGACAGGGCCGTGCCGGCGAACACGTAGAACGCGAACAGAATCGCACCGACGACAAGCATCCGCACCTGTAATCCGAAGTCTGCCATACAGGGTCAACTCCGTCCGGCCGTATAAACCGTCTGGCCGACGATGCCGCTCGCGTCACTGGGTTTCGTCGCGAATCCAGCGCTTACGACTTGTGGAGCGCGTAACTCCGCCGCCCATGGGTCTCTAGCGTGAGATACGCCAGCCGCCAGTCGGTCTCCGAACAGAACTGGTGGACGGCGGGGATGACGCCGTTCACGATTTTGTAGTCGTCGCCCGTGATGTAGCCGTCATCTGCGACTGCCCGCTGGCTCTCTTTGAGTTCGGCCAGCGTGGTCTCGTACTTGTGGGAACTGTTGATATACACCCAGTCGAGCGAGTCGGTATCGGCCTCACGGAGCACGGTAATCGGCTCAGCGTCCCGCAGACGAACAGTGTCTCCCTGCCCGCTGAAGCGTCGCTTGACAGCCTGTCGATCTTCGTCGCTTTCCCACCGGTCGACCAGAGAGAGCGTTTCCGGCCGCGTGATCCGGTTGATTGACTCGGCGAACGACCCGTCTCCAGTACCGAACTCGGCGACAGTCCCGCTGGTCGGCAACTGTTCGAGGAGCACCGTCCGATGGGGGAGGATTTCAACGTCTTCAAGCTCTGCTGCCGGGAGCGACTCCGGGACAGCTTGCTTCCGGTCTAGAATGGTCGCCGCTGTGGCTCCCTCTGTCGTGTCGGGCGGAAACGCGGTCTGATAGAGTCCGGCAATCAGCGGGTAGAGGCGGTCCGGACAGGACTCGGTGATAGCGCGTTTCGCCCGCGGTAATGACATCTTATTGCCACGATACAACAACGGAAAGTAAAAGCATGCCGACTCCGGTTCTCACTGGAGAGGCGAAAACCTATGCGCTTGGGTCCGAAACGACACCAGCATGTCTTTATCGCGTTTTGTTGGACGGTTCCGGCCCTACTCCGTCCCGATCTGTCTGTTTACTGCGGTAGTCGCTGCCGTGCTGGTTGTGCCAGCGCTGGTCCTCGGGGGCCCGACCGGACGCACATATGCCTTGACTGTGGCGGTTCTCATCGTCGCAATTTCGTCGGTCCTTCCGTATGCCGCCGCTGTCGGCGTTCTAACTGTCCCGTTCTTTTACACCGGACTCGGTAGCTATGCAGCCCCATCGGTCCTGCCAGCCGATGGGGAGCCGCTCGCACTGACTGGAGTACTCCGGCACGTCGTCGCCGGGATCTCGTATGTCGTTGCGGCCACCGCCGTCGGCGCTGTCGGCATTGGTCTCGATTTCGCGGCTTCGAGTGGTTCGAAGCCGTTTCCGGCGGTCGGTTTTCGGCAGTTTCCGTCATTGGGATTTCCGCCGTTTATGCTGCTTGGCGGCGTGGTCATCGCCGGTGTCTACGCCATCGCTCAACTGTGGCGGTATGAGAAACCGATTCGGGAGCTGGGTTGGAAGACAGTTTCTGGGACGGTTGTCCTTGGCGCGTTCCTCGCTGTGTCGCCCATCGTCGCGCTCTGGATTTTCGGGTCATACGGCTTCTGAATGCTCCCGGGTTACCTGTGAGAGACAGCTCATAGCAGGTCGCCCGATAGTCGGCGCTACCCGCCGGCTTCCAAACGGCTTAAAGTCACAAGCTCCGGTATCCGATAATGACTCAGAAACAGTCCTCGACAGATGGTGGTCCACGAGCGAGCGGTATGCCGATGCTCGGTCTCGGTACCTGGCAGAATGAAGACGCAGAACAGTGTGCCGAAAGCGTTCGGACGGCACTGGAAGCCGGCTACCGACATATCGACACCGCACAGGCCTACGACAACGAAAGTGCCGTCGGTGATGGTATCGCCGCGGCTGACGTTGACCGCGACGATATCTTCCTGGCGACGAAGGTGTGGATCTCGAATCTCTCACACGACGACGTGATCGAGACGACCGAGGAGAGCCTCGACAAACTCGGCGTCGATTCGGTGGACCTGCTGTACGTCCACTGGGCGGCGGGCGAGTACGAGCCCGAGGAGACGCTCCCGGCGTTCGACGAACTCGTCGACCGCGGCCTGATCGACAACGTCGGCGTCTCGAACTTCGAACCGCACCACGTCGAAACGGCGATGGACGTGCTCGATGCTCCGGTGTTCGCAAATCAGGTCGAGACGCACCCGTTCCTCCAGCAGTCGGAACTGCGCGAGCACGCGGCCGAACAGGACTACGAACTGGTCGCGTACTCGCCGCTGGCACGCGGTGAAGTGTTCGGTCACGACGTCATCGAAGCCATCGCCGACGACCACGACGCGAGCGAAGCGCAGGTCAGCCTCGCATGGCTCCGCGAGAAGGGTGTGACGGCGATCCCGAAAGCCACGAGCGAGGCTCACATCACGGACAATCTTGCGAGCCTCGACCTGTCCCTGACGGACGCCGAAATCGACCGTATCGACGGGATCGAGACCGTCGACCGACGCGTCGATCCGGACTGGTCGCCCGCTGCCTGGGACTGAGTCGCTTTCGAGCTTTCCCGGTGGGATTTGCCGATACGACTGTCGGTCCGTGACACCACGTCTCCCACAGCCCTCTTCACATTTCGACCCGTTGAACAGGTAATGAGATATTTTCGCTCTAACTGGTGGTCAAACTGACTTGGCCTATGTTGCCCTCCACGTTCACTGATCGTCCCTCACTCCCGGCTCGGTACCGAGACAGCGCGCTGTTTGTCCTGCTCGCAATGTTATTCGGTGGTTCGTTCGTCGCCATCAAAACCGGGCTCCGTGAGCTTCCACCGGTGCTGTTTGCCGGCCTCCGGTTCGATCTGGCGGCGGTGACGCTGCTTGGCTACATCGTCGTTACTCGGCCCCGGTCGACGTGGTTACCGCGGACTCGCGGCGACTTTTTGGGCATCGGGATGGCGGCGCTGTTCCTCATCGCGCTCAACAACGGGCTGTTGTTCCTCGGTCAGGGCACGACCACGCCCGCAGCGGCGTCTGTCATGTACGGTTTGAACCCGATACTCGCACCCGTGTTCGCCTGGTGGCTGCTGGGCGACCGCCTATCGTGGCTCGGTGCGGTCGGTATCGGTATCGCACTGAGCGGCGTCATCATCATCGTGCAGCCGTCGCCGTCGACGTTCACCGACGCGAGCGCTATCGGGCAACTGCTGGTCCTCGGCGCGGCCGCGGCCGTGGCCCTCGGCAGTGTGCTACTCCAGCGTGTCGGCCCGCAGATGGACAGTACACCACTGACTGCGTGGGCGATGGCCGTCGGCGCGGTGCTCCTCCACGTAGCGAGCCTGCTGGTCGGGGAGCCGCCCACGGCCGTCATCGGCATCGGTCCGGAGACGATAGCGAGCATCGTGGCTGTGGGCATTCCCTCGACGGCAGTCGCCTACGCCATCTACTTCGGCCTCATCAATCGCATCGGTCCGGTCCGTGCGAATCTGGTCGCGTACGTCGTGCCGATTTTCGCCGCGCTCATGGGCTGGGTGCTGCTGGGCTCGTCGGTGTCACTGTGGACGTTTGTTGGCTTCCTCGTCGTCGTTGCGGGCTTCGCTCTCATCGAGCGTGTGACCATCCGCATGGAACTGCGCCGGCTCTATCACCGCTTCGAGGACACATCCTCGTCGCAGCAGACGCCGCCGTGTGACGACTGACGTCAGCGATTGCAGTAGAGCGATCACGATCTGGATTTGACGAAACGGGCCCGGCCAATCATGTACTGGCAGCCCTAAGCCACGATATGGACCCTTCTGACGTGGAGACAGTGTTCGTCGCCGGAGCCAGCGGCGGAACCGGGCGAGCGACGCTCCGACTGCTCAGTTCGCGCGTGCCGATGGTCCGGGCACTGACCAGCACACCGGCAAAAACAGACGACCTGCAGGCGGCCGGCGCTGACGAGGTTCTCGTCGACGACTTGCTGACTCCGACCGCGCTGACCGATGCGTTGTCGGATGTCGATGTTGTCCTGAGCGCTGTCGGCTCGAACATCACGGACGTCTGGTCCCGGGACGAGTACGTCGACGGCGCAGGGACGATCAACCTACTCGATGCGGCTGTCGACGCTGGCGTCGAGGCGTTCGTCATGGAATCCGCTATCGGCGTCGGTGACGAGCCAGCCAGTCCGCTCGCGGCAGCCTTCGACGTCGTCATTCAGCCGATTCAACGCGCAAAGGCGGAGGCCGAAGCCGCGATTCGTGAGGCCCCGGTTCGGCATACAATTCTCCGTCCGGGCGTCCTCACGAACGGGCCCCGAACTGACACCGTTTCGGTCGCCGAACCCGGTGCGAAGCTCTGGGGAAGCGTTTCACGGGCCGACGTGGCCCGACTGATGATTGCATCACCCGTCACGCCGGCGGCCGAAGATCGGACGCTAGAGGTCGTTTCGAAGCCGTCGTTCCCGGACCGCGCGCTACATATCGACTGGCAGCTTCCCGGAAGCAGGCACGCGGGAACCGTGCCGGTCGATACCACAGACGGCGGCCCGTAGCGGGCAAGCCACCCGTGTGCAAATACGGCTCCAGCGTGAAAGGCCCCTGATGACTGCTGTGGACCACGCGAACGCCGGCTATCGGCGATTGTACGAGCAGGACGGACTCTCGTTCGGGCTCGGATTTCCGCTCACAGGCGAACAGGAGTCGACGCCGGATATCGACGCAGAACTCCGGCTGGCAAGCCACGCCGAAGCCGTCGGCTTCGACGCGCTCTGGGCGCGAGACGTCCCGACGTACTGGCCACGGTTCGGGGACGCCGGCGGGGCCTTCGACCCGTGGTCGCTGCTGTCCCATGTCGCCGCCCACACCGAGTCAGTCGCACTCGGTACTGCGAGCATTGTCCTCCCGTTGCGCCATCCCATCCACGTGGCGAAGTCGGCCGCAACTGTCGACCGGCTCTCCGACGGCCGGCTCGTGCTGGGTGTCGCCTCCGGTGACCGCGACCCGGAGTATCCGGCGTTCGATGTCGACCCCGAGAACCGGGGGCAACTCGTCCGTGACAGCGTCGACGCGCTCCGCGCGCTCTGGCGAGAGGAGTACCCGACGCTCGAGGGTTCCTGGGGCCAGATTGACGGCGAACTGGATGTCCTCCCGAAGCCAACGACGGACACGCTCCCGCTCTTTCCGACTGGTAACGCCAGACAGTCGACGGAGTGGATCGCCGAGAACGGCGACGGCTGGATTTTCTATCACCTCCCCGAGTCGACGCTGGAGTCGTATCTCGATACGTGGCGCAGTCACGCGCCGGAGAAACCGTTCACGATTGCCCTTCAGGTCGAGTTCGCAGATGATCCGACGGCTGAGCCCGAACCGCTCCATCAGGGGTATCGGGCCGGTGTCGAGTGGTTCCGGGAGTACTTCCAACGGCTCGAAGACTACGGCCTTGACCACGTTATCGTCGGGATTCGAACGGCAGAGCCACAGGCGGCGATGACGACATTCGCCAGCGAAATCATCGAGGAACTGTGACGGTCGGTGGGAAGATGTTCGTACGCACGGCTTTCGGTGCGGCTGACCTATTAGATACCGATGACCGACCGGCAGGCAGACCTCCGCACTCTGGCTGGGGAGCTTACCGATTACGAGCCGATCACCGACGCGTTTCTCGCAAAGAGCTTCACGGACCAGTTACTCATCGTCGATGTCCGGGACGGCGCATCCCTCCCCGCTGCCGTCATCGACAAGCTAGCTGACCACGACCTGCTCCCAGCAGAGAGCGTGTACAGTGACGACGAGACACCCCACTCCGCTGTCGGTAATGTGGGCGATGCGACACGCCACCATTTCGTCGACGTGCGAACCCGCGGCTCACACCGCTCGTACGTCGTCGAGTGACTTCGGTCCTGTTACCTGGGGTTGGAGACGAACCCAGCCGAGCGTTAGGGGTCGAACTTGCCCTTTTTGAGCCCTTTCCGGACCGGTTCGTGTTCCGCATCGGTTGGCGGCGGTGCCGTCACCAGTAACGCCTCCAGTCGACTCTCCTCATTCGCTTTGACACCGCGGTCGGTGTCGGCCTCGACGACCACTACGTCGCCCGACTCGACCATCCGCTCCGTGTCCCCGTCACGGACGACACCGGTCCCGGACTGGACGTGTATCGCTACGTCGCTCTCGGGTGCGTGGACCGGAATGAACTGTCCGGGTTCGAAGTAGCCACAGACGACTTTCATCCGGTCGCTGCGGAAGACTTCGACAGCCGAGAACTGGTCGTCGTCGTATTCCCGGACGGCGTCGAAATCGGTCGCTGTCATCGCGTGTCCTCCCCATCACTGCAGTCTCGAAGAACCGTCGAGCCGAAGTCGAGTCTGGTCGATGCGGCCTGATTCGAACGCCGGCAAGTGCGCACACTCGCTTGCTGTCGGTTTCGGTGCTGTGGGTACATCGCAAGGAGTTCCGACCGCACGACGGAAAGCCTCGGTCCCGAACCGCTTCGTCTGTAGCCGCGTCGCTTCGTACCCCTGGATGCATATAAATCGCCTCCGAACATCTTCCCAATAAGAACCACGGGTAGTCCGTATAAAGACCCTCCAAATGGTGTCTGTAGGCGCATTGGCGACGACAGTACTGATGGCGGTACTGCTCGTCGGTATCGCTGGCATACTCGCACGGATCGAAGACTGGCGGTCGTACACGATTGCGATCGGTGGCGGCCACGGGACTCACGAACGCACCCACGCGGAGAAGCCGAGCGGGATTCTCCGATGGCTGACGACGGTCGACCACAAGGATATCGGGATTCTCTACGGCGTGTTCGCCGTCCTCGCGTTCGCCTGGGGCGGTATCGCCGTGGTTCTGATGCGGTTCGAACTGATGTACCCCGCGGAGGACTTCCTCAGCGCCAGTGCCTACAACGGCCTTCTGACGACCCACGGCATCACGATGCTGTTCCTGTTTGGCACACCGATGCTGGCGGCGTTCTCGAACTACCTGATCCCGCTGCTCATCGGGGCCGACGACATGGCGTTCCCGCGAATCAACGCCATCGCGTTCTGGCTGCTGCCGCCGGCCGCCCTGCTCATCTGGGGCGGCGTCCTCGGCGGGCCGTTCCTCGAAAACATCGAACCGGCACAGACCGCCTGGACGATGTACACGCCGCTGTCGATCGAACAGCAGAACCCGGGCGTGGACCTGATGCTGCTCGGCCTCCACCTCTCGGGCGTCGCGGCGACGATGGGGGCGATCAACTTCATTGCGACAATCTTCACCGAACGGAGCGAGGACGTGACCTGGGCAACCCTCGATATTTTCTCCTGGACTGTCCTGGTGCAGTCCGCACAGATCCTGTTCGCCTTCCCGCTGCTGGGCAGTGCGCTGGTCATGCTGCTGCTCGACCGGAACCTCGGGACGACGTTCTTCACGCTCGACGGCGGCGGCCCGCTGCTATGGCAGCACCTGTTCTGGTTCTTCGGTCACCCAGAGGTGTACATCCTCGTTCTGCCGCCCATGGGGCTCATCAGCTACATCCTGCCGAAGTTCTGTGGCCGGAAGCTGTTCGGCTTCAAGTTCGTCGTCTACTCGACGCTGGCCCTCGGGGTGCTCTCCTTCGGCGTCTGGGCGCATCACATGTTCGCGACGGGGATGGACCCCCGACTGCGGGCCTCGTTCATGGCAGTCTCCATTGCTATCGCCATCCCGAGCGCGGTGAAGACGTTCAACTGGATGGCGACGATGTGGAACGGTGCGTTGCGGACCACAGCGCCGTTCCTCTTCTGTGTCGGGTTCGTCGGGAACTTCATCATCGGCGGCGTCACCGGCGTGTTCGAAGCCGCCATTCCCGTCGACCTGATCCTGCACGACACGTACCACGTCGTCGCCCACTTCCACTACGTCATCATGGGCGGGATCGCCTTCGCTGTCTTCGCGGGCATCTATTACTGGTTCCCGCTGTACACCGGCCGCTGGTACCAGCGGTCGCTGGCGAAGTGGCATTTCTGGCTGACGCTTATTGGGACCAATGTCACGTTCTTCCCGATGGTGTTGCTCGGCTACGCCGGGATGCCCCGCCGGTACGCCACGTACGCTTTGACCGCCGGTCCGGTGGACCTGTTTACGCTCCTGCACCAGCTGGCGACACTGGGCGTCGTCCTGCTGGTCATCGGTCAGCTCATCTTCGTCTGGAACATCGTGACCTCGTGGCTGGAGGGGCCGCAGGTCGCGGACGGCGACCCCTGGGACTTGGCGGAGACGGAGCAGTTCCCCCGAGAGTTCGCGTGGTTCGAGCGTGAGCGGCTACCGGCGCTGACCGACGGCGGCGAAGAATCAACCGGGGACTGATCACTGAGTCGGCCCCGGGCTCCCGTTTGCGGTCCTCTTCTTGACGCTTCTCGGTCTCCAACCGCTGTCCTACTCTGAGATGTCTGGATACGACTGTCGACTGCCCTGTGACTTCCTGGCGACCAGTTGAGCGGTGGCGGCGGTCGTCCCGTCCGTCGTCGTGGTCCGCTCGTCGTAATGCAATACTGTCAGCCCGAGCCCGGCCCTGAGCAGTTCGTTCGAGGCGAATCGGTATCGGTCTCCCGAGGGGCCGCCGTCCACGTCGTCGGTCGTCCTGAGGTGGTGCTGGATGAACAGACAGCCGCCGTCGGCCAGCGCTTCGATGATATCAGGGAGGCGGTCGATGGGCCGATAGAAGCTAATCGTAATGAGGTCGTACGTCGACGCCGGGTACGCGAACGATTCGAGATTTGCCTGTAGCCACTCGATATCGTCTTCGACGCCTGCGGCGTGTGCGTTTTCCCGGGCAATCTGAAGTCCCGCACGCGACTGGTCGACTGCATCGACGTGGTATCCGGCCGCTGCGACCGGTAACGCGTTCCGCCCGGTCCCGGTTGCGATGTCAAGCGCCCGACCCGGTGGAAAGGTCGGCAGGTATCGCTCTAACACCGGGTGTGGGTCCGGGCGTTGTGGGTACGTGCCCGCTCGGTATCGCTCGTCCCAGGTCGTCATGGCTGCGTTACCGCCCGCCGAGATATGAAGCCTGTGGGCTGTGACACCGCTCTTGCGTTGCTTCCCGTTTCTGAGCGTGACAATCTCAACTCACTTATCCCTTCGCCTGTGACCCACATACAAGCTACCAGTTATGGCCAGTCAAACCGGTGTGACCAGACGACGGCTGCTTCTCGGTCTCGGAAGTGGACTCGGTTTGCTTGGGGGTGGCGGTGCCTACGTGTACTGGTCGCTGCAGGGCGACTCCGGCGGGTACACTGCGCCGAAATCACAGCCAGTCGTCACTACACGCGGACTTCTCGACTCACCGGAAGGTCCGACTGCCGAGACCGAGGGCACGTGGTCGTTCGACGACGCGTCGGAGGTGTTTCTGTTCATCCATGGGTTCAGCACCGACGCTGAGAGGGCGCGAAATAATGCCTACACAGCGCAGGTCGCGCTCGAAGAGTCTACACCCGCACCGGTCGTCGCATACAGTTGGGAGTCCAACGTCGAATGGGAGCAGGCCAAGGACAACGCTGTGGCGAACCGTACTCCCCTCGCCCAATGGCTGGTCGAGTGGGCCGAAACCGACGGGCGACCCGTCCACGTGCTCGCCCATTCGCTTGGCGCGCGGTTGACCGGTGAAACACTTCGCGTGCTTGCGGAGCAAGGGGCGACAGACGCGCTTGCCTCGGTGTCACTGCTCGGTGGCGCTATTCCCTACGATAGCGTGGTGCAAGGTGGCCGTTATGGCGACGCTATCGAGGCTGTTGACGCTCCGGTGTCGAACTTCTACAGCCAGAACGACAAGGTCCTCTCGTGGGTGTACCGAGCGTCGGACCGGACCCATGCCGTCGGCCACGCTGGCGCTCGTGACGCGGGGCCGCTTCCTGACGGCTACCAAGACGTGAATGTCACTGACCTCGTTGCCGATCACTACTCGTACTTCGAACCGGGCGAGGGCTGTCTGTCGCGTGTCGCTGCCGAAATCGAGTGATCTGGGTCTGGGTTCCCTGCTGCTAGTAGAATTATATCCGGTGGAAGTGTTGTGCTCCATATGAGAACCGCTGGCAGACTAACGGCCGCTACGCCCCGGAGCGGAAAATGACCCTCTTCGCTGCTGTTGTCGTCTTTATTGTTGGACTCCTCTCAGGCATCGTCGTCCGGTGGGTCGCTGGACTTGCTGCCGCTCTTGCACTCGTTCTGGTGCTGTTGGGTGCGACCACGCCAGATATCGGCCTAGTCAACTTCGTGCTCGAACAGTACTACCAGGGTAACGAACTACTGTTTCTCGCCGGACTGCTGTTCGGGCTGGACGCCGAACACACCAGAGATGCCGTCGAGGGATGACGCCGCGCTCTCGGAGTCGTATTGAACTGCAACCTACAGGCTGAATATCTACCGCAGACGATTGCCTTTCATCGATTGCGTGTGACATTGTTGTTGTCCCAGACAGGACGCGGCTACGCTTCTGGATAACACAGATATACGAATGGTGGATATCGCTGTCGCATATGGGTGAGCCGGTGGACGTTCTGAGTAGTGTCGCGACCATCGAAGCCCGAAGAAATTCGACCCACACATAGCGACCGGTGGGACGCCCCGGGCAGTGTCGTGTACGACTCCGCTGTCCGGATGTCTGACGGGGAACGGCGCTATCTCAAAACCAAAGCCGGCGTCACCAATCATATAGCTATTCGGAATAGCTATCCGACTATACTGCTATCTCGCTTCTTCCCTATCAACAGCTGTATGGCCAAAGCAATGTGTGGCTCCGTCGCACAAAATGCGTTTTAATCCTTCACGAAGCCTATGAGCATGGCCTGACGAGTGGCCCGATGTAACTATGGACTTACAAGAATTCGTCCGCTCTAACGCCCCCGAAGACGGTGGCGATGGCTTCCAGAAAGAGAACAACAGGCTGCTCGACATCCCGCTCGACGGAACGGTGATGGTCAAAGCCGGGTCGATGGTCGCGTACACCGGCGAGGTCACGTTCACTGGCAAGTCCTCGGCGGAAGGCGGTATCACGGGCTTCGTCAAGGAGGCCGTGAGTGGCGAAGGGACGCCGGTCATGGAGGCCGAAGGGAACGGCCACCTCTACGTGGCCGAGAACGGCAAGAAGGTACAGGTGCTGACTCTCGCTGACGGGGAATCGATATCGGTCAACGGGACTGACGTGCTCGCGTTCGAATCAACCATCGATTACGAAATCAACACTGTCGGCAGCCTCTCCGGCATGGCCGCCGGCGGCCTGACGAACGTCTACCTCACCGGCCCCGGCGAAGTCGCACTGACGACACACGGCGACCCGCTGGTAATGACGCCGCCGGTCTTCACCGACCCGGACGCGACCGTTGCGTGGAGTTCGAACCTCTCGCCGTCTATCGAGATGAACAAGACGTTCGAAATCGGCCAGACCTCCGGGGAGTCGCTACAGATGGAGTTCACCGGCGACGACGGGTTCGTCGTCATCCAGCCGAACGAGGAGGGGTCTGTCACACAGAGTCAGAGCTAATCGCCGTCGAGTTACTGCGTCGAAGACACCGAGCGCTTGCGGAGCCGTCCCCGAACGAACGGACGGATTGGTGTTACGCCCAGATTGAGTCGATCGATTTCGACGACAGCGAATGATTGGTCAGCGACGAGCCGTGTCCCTGTCTGCCGAGTGAGATGACAACCGCCGGCGAGTCGTTTCCAGAGCGGTGCGAGAGCCGACTGAATCCGGGCGCGCCAGCCGTCGTCGATGACGTGTTCGAAGAACCGCAGTTCGCCGCCGGGTTTGAGTACGCGGGCAACCTCACTCATCGCGGATTCGATGTCCGGTATCGTACAGAACACCATCGACGCGATAACGACGTCGAAGGATTCCTCGTCGTACGGGAGGGCTTCGGCCGGTGACGCCTCGATGCGAATCGGCCTGGCCTGCGCGTTCGCCTTCTCTGCTGCCTGCCGCCGCATATGTGGGTCCGGCTCGACAGCGTGAAACTCCGTCGAGGCGGTCGCCACGCTATCGAAATACGGAAACATCGCGCCGGTTCCAGCGCCGAGGTCCAGCACCGTTCCATCCAGATTTGCTACCAGATACTCACGATGTGGCTGTAGGAGGGTCCGTTCGATGAGCGTCGTTGCCGGATCGTAGATAGCTGCAAACAGCGGCGACGAGGGATTCTGATTGGCGTTCGGCTCTGTGGGCATAGCAGTAGTACCGGTGGCTCCCCTGAAAGCATTGGTTCACTCGAAGAGTATCACACGCGCTCGCCACCCACTGCTGTCAGTCTCCATCCGCCGACATCTCGACGCCCGCTTCATCAATATCAACTTTGGCTTCGGTGAGGTTGCTGTCTCGCCACGTCCCGCGTCGATACCAGCCGTAGGCAATGAGCGCCCCTGCGACGTTCGAGACGGCGAACGATATCCAGATTCCGGTTTCGCCGAGTGGCACAGCGGCGAACCACGCAATCGGGAAGCGGATGATCCCGAGCATCAACACCGAGATTGCCGCGGCGGTGAGCGTCTTCCCGGCACCACGGAAGCTCCCGGTGTAGGCCCGCATGATGCCGATGAAGCCGAAGGAAAGCGCGACGTACCGGAGGAACTGCGTCGTGATTTCGACCACCTCGGGGTCCGTCGTGAACAGGTCGGCTATCGGTGCGGCGGTGAACCAGACGAGGACTCCAGCCAGGGTGAGCACGCCGAAAAGCACCGTCGCCGCGAGGCCGGCCGCTTTCGCTGCCCGGTCCGGCTTATCCGCCCCCATGTTCTGACCGGTCATCGTCTCGACGCCGCGGGCGACTGCGATAGCTGGCAGGAAGACGACCGAGAACACGCGCGTCCCGATGCCGTAGGCGGCGACAACCGTATCCGGGAACATCGCGACGATGACCAGCAGCAGGTTCATCGACAGCGCACGGCCCGTCCCCTCGACGGAGGCGGGTAGGCCAATGCGAACGAGACGGCGGAGATACGACAGGTCTGGAGCCATATCGCGGAGGTGAATCTGGACGCCGCGGTTCCCTCGGAACATGATCGCCAGCCCGACGATCAGCGCCAGCGCCCGCGAAAAGACGGTCGCGATGGCAGCCCCTTCGATGCCGAGCTCGGGGAACGAGACTGTCCCGACGAGCGGCGCGTTCTCGACGACCGTCCAGCCGAATATCAGGAACGGGTCGATGATGATGTTGAGGACAACCGAGCCGAACATGACGAGCATCGGCGTTATCGTGTCACCGTAGCCCCGCATGAGCGCGACGAAGACGAAGAAGCCGAACATGAACAGTAGGCCGAGCGAGATGACCTCCATGTAGCTGGTCGCCATGGGCAGGACATCTTCTGACGCGCCCATCAGGCTGAGAAACGTATCGACGCCGAGATAGCCCACGATACCGAGAACGAACGAGACGATGACGGCGAACGTCACCGTCTGTGAGGCGGCGTACTCGGCGTCGCGCTCCTCGCCCGCACCGGTAAACTGTGCGACGAGGACGCTGCCGGCAACGGATATGCCCATTCCGAGTGAGATGAGGAGGAATACCATCGGGAACGCGAAGCTGATTGCCGCCAGCGCATCCGTGCTGTACTGGCCGAGCCAGAACGTGTCCGCGAGGTTGTACGCAGTCTGGAAGAGGTTCGTGATGACAATCGGCATCGAGAGGAAGAACAGCGGCTTCCCGATGCCACCCGACGTGAGGTCGAACTCCTCAGGGCCCTTGAACAGAGCACCAACGCGACTTCGAATCCCCATCAGCGGGTCGCCTCCACTGGCGTGTCCGCCAGGAGATGGGTCTCAGCGTATCGCGTAATCGTCTCGTTGAATCTGTCTATCGAACGATCTGTGGCGACGTGCCGGGTGTAGGCACCTGTGATCGCCGTCACGAGGAACTCCGCTGCGACGGCCGGCTCGACCGCGCTATCGAACTCCCCGGTTTCGACGCCGGCCGCGATAATTTCCCGCAACTGGTCAAAGAGAGCAGCATCGAACTTGGCCAGTTGTGTCCGGAAAGCGTCGTTGTACGGGGCCTGTGCCTTTATTTCGAGTAACGCTGTTCTGAACTCCTGGCCGGGCGTTCGTCGCCCATCGGTGAGAACTGTATCCAACAGCGAATCGAGTTCTTCCCGCGGCGTGTTCCCCTCCACTCCCGCTATTTTTGCAGTGTATCGTTCGTACAAGAAGTCCAGAAACTCCGCAAAGAGGTTCTCTTTGCTGTCGTAGTAGTAGTGAATAGACGCTTTGCTCCGGTCTGCCTCGGCAGCGATGTCCTTGACCGTGAGCGCGGCGTACCCGTGCTGGCAGAGGGCGCGGTACGTCGCCTCGAGAATTTCGGTAGCTGTATCGTCATCCATGGCGGCTGTGACAAAACTTACTAACCGATTAGTCAAAAACGCTTTGAAGTCCACAATCTGGGCTACCGACGACTATTGGATCTATCCGGGCGAATTTAGACTTACTAACTAATAATTCAGTCCGTAATAGCATACAGGTCACAACGGTTATCCAACCATAGGCGAAACTGTTAGCCAATGGGTGGACCATCGGACCGCACCTTCTCGGAACAGACCGAGGAGATAATGCAGGCAACCTACCGGGCGTTGCGCGAACACGGGTACGCTGATCTCACAATAAAACGAATCGCGGACGAGTACGGCAAATCGACGGCTGCAGTGCACTATTACTACGACACGAAAGACGACCTTCTTGCGGCCTTTCTCGATTATCTGCTGGAGCGGTTCGTCGATTCGATTCACGACGTTGAGACAACGGACCCCGAAGCCCGACTGGAAATATTGCTCGATGAACTGCTCGTCAAGCCGCAGGAAAACCCCGATCTCTCGGTCGCCTTGCTAGAGATGCGGAGTCAAGCACCGTACAAGGAGGCGTTCAGCGACCGGTTCCGCCAGAACGACGAGTACATTCGCTATCTGCTCAAGGCGGTCATCAACCACGGAATCGACGAGGGTGTGTTCACCGACGTCGATGCGGATCACGTTACTCGTTCGCTGCTGACGATCATCGACGGTGCCCGGACCCGTGCCGTAATGCTGGACGACACCGAGGAACTTGAAACGGCCCGACAGACGGCGAGTGAGTACGCCGACGCGATGTTACGGTGACCAGTCGCCTTGTGCCGCCACCGCTCAGTCGCCTTGTATCTGCATCACAGTGGCCTGACGATACCAACTGTCATTGGATTGAATATTCGGGTCCACGGATGTCACAGCCTA
The DNA here is from genome assembly GCF_001485575.1 of Haloarcula sp. CBA1127. Taxonomy (NCBI): domain Archaea; kingdom Methanobacteriati; phylum Methanobacteriota; class Halobacteria; order Halobacteriales; family Haloarculaceae; genus Haloarcula; species Haloarcula sp. CBA1127. The sequence goes on along the minus strand of NZ_BCNB01000002.1, from coordinate 369,867 downwards.
TCGACCAGAGAGCGATCAGTGCAATAACGGCCGGAACGTGCGCGAGAACTAGCAACGGAACGACGAATCGACCGAGGCTCAGCACACTTCCCAGAGTACGGACACCAGTTCCGAATATCGGAAGCGAGAGCAACGCTCCGAGTGTTATCCCACCTCAGACGGAGAGGAGCAGTACTGTAACGGCTGCCAATCGGCCTTTTGACCGTCAGACTTGGCCCGCAAGTTGTGATTCCACCTGCGGGAACAGGACGTTGTTCTCCTTGTGGACGTGCATATGCGTGTCCTGTTCCAGTGTTTCGAGTCGTTCGAGCAGGCTCTGATAGCTCGGACAGGCGTCGTCCGGGACTGCGTACCCGTCGCTCAGCTCCGCAATCCGTTCGAGGTGCTCGGCTGTCGCTTCGTGATCCGATTCGAGATCCGCGAGCGCCTCGTCCAGAAGCGCTCTCTCCTCGTCCGTGAGTGCAGCGCCCCCATCGAGTTTCTCGATGACGGGAAACACGTCCCGTTCCTCCTCTGTCGTGTGCTGACGCATCTCCTCGGCCAGTTCGAGGACTTCCCGCTCGATGTCCGCCAGCTCTGGATGCTCTTCCGCATGGACGACCCGAACTTTTTCAGCGAGCTGTTCTAGGGCTGGCAGCTCCTCGCGGAGGTACTGATGGTGGCTGTCGACGACGTGTTCGATGAGTGCAGTCATCGACTTCCATTCGTCCCCGGGATCCTCGCTTTGTCGGCGCGCCTCGTCTAGACGCTCCCGGATGGCATCGATATCGAGGTCCGCTTCGGTACAGGCTGTCCGGAGCGTCTGGTCACCGCCACAGCAGAAATCGAGCCCGACCGCTTCGAAGACGCGAGCGAACGCCGGGTTCTCTCTGACGAGTACGCCGAGCGGTCGGTTCGGGTTGATTGGTTCAGTCATTGGTAGCTGTTACTTGCGTTCCTTGCTGGGAGCACTCTGTTCTCCTGCTCTCGGAGCTTGAGTCCGTAGATCATGGTTAGAACGGGGCCTCCGTCTCTTCGTCAGCTGACTCGTCGACGGTCGTCTCGGCCTTTCCGATCAGGACTCTGAACTCGCCGGGGTCTTGCTGCCGGTAGGTCCAGCGGAACTCCGGGCCCGCCTCGGCCTCGAACTGGTGGTACAGCGGCTTGGGGTCGTGGTCGTTGACGAGGACGAATCCGCTCCCGGTGTCCAGTTCGGCGTACGCCTCGAAGATCTGCTCGTGTCGCTGTGCTGGCGGGAGATCTCTGACATCGAGTTCCTCGGTGATATTGAGTGACTCGTCGTCAGACGGGGCTGCCGACACGGCATCGGCAGCGGTATCCGATTCATCGGATTCCCCCGTACTCTCTGTTTTCGTGATCTGGACGCGACAGCGGCCGGGCTCAGACTCGACGACCTCCCAGGCGAACGCGTCGCCGTACTGCTGTTTGAACTCCCGTTGCAGGGGCCGCGGCTCGTGTGGGGCGATGAGTTCCATCGTCCCGCCCTCGGGTATCATTCCGTAGCGGTGATGGATCGTCGGATGCCGCTCCTGTTTGGGGATTTCGCGGACGTCGTACCGCGTAACGATGTCTTCGTCGGTGGTCTCGGAAGCGCCGGTCTTGACGATCTCGACCCGCCATTCGCCGCCGCCCTGACTCGCGTAGTCCCACTCGATTACATCTCCATGCATCGATTTGAGCTCGTGGTACAGCGGCTTGGGGTCGTGGTCGTTGACGAGGACGAACCCGTCACCCGCCGCCAGACCGTCGAAGATCTCCAGAAGCACCTCGTGTCGTCGCTGTGGCTTCAGGTCACGGACGTCGATTGAGGGGAGTGACTCGTCCCCAATCGGCTCGCCGACGGTCACTTGGAGCTCTCGCGGCTCTGCGTCGGGATGTGCGTATACCCACTCCAGCGACCGGCCCTGTTCTAGCTGGTAGCGCACCAGCCAGGGGTCGATATCCCTGTCGGCCACGACTTCGATGGTATCACCGACCTCGGCTCCCGACAGTACGTCGAAAAGCTGTTCACGACGTTTTCCTTCCGACTGGTCTCGCAACTGAATCTCTGTTGGCATCTCTATACTGGATGGTACACAAGTGGACTGATGTCACCTGTCCCGAAGGGGTTCGGTCGCATCCGGATCACCCCACCGATTGGACAGCAACTAGTCAAGTATCCGTCACTGTCACACCCGTTTCGAGACTGAAAACGGGCCGCCCGGATCCGCTCGCTAATACGTTCGCCATCGCGTTCTTCGGCTGATCTGTTGTATAATGACGTGTGACTATGTCTGTGACCAACACGATAGAATCGTCCCTGGCTCGGCAGGCTCCGACGGCGAGCATCATCGACTCACTCTGTCTGACTGTCGACTATGCGAATGGCTCACCAGCGGACGAAAGAGGTCACAGAGGGCCTTTCCTGGCGGGGAATCCGCGTCGATTCGATACTGAATCGGCTGGGCGCTGAAACCACAGGCACACGCGTTCCGTCGCCACCTCCTCGTCGTTATCTCGGTTGTGCTCGTGACCGGCGTCTACCAGACTACCGGTCTCATCGGGCTGTCCGCTCCAGCGCTGCTCGCTTCCCCAATCGGGCACCTCGTCGCCGTCAAACTGCTCGTCCTCGCCGTCTTGACCGCAATGGTGGCCGCCAGCTTCAAGCGAAACGGATAGATCGGATTTACCGACCTCCACCACGGCTGAGTCGGCATTTCGCGCTGACTGTCTTCGTGTCACGAGGTCCGTTCGCCGGTAATAGTCCAGAGCGTACTCTGTAGCGATTTGCCTACAAAGTACCCGACAAGGCCCCACAGAACGCTACTTTCGACGCCCTGCAACACGGCTCCGACACCAGCACAGAGGATACCAAGGACAACGCCGGGATAGTGCTGTGCAGGCGATAATGCTTCCATAAACCTCCTCAGCTATTTGTAAAGAAGAGTATTCGCCCGAACTCGTTCGTATTTGCGCTGACAGACCTGTCAGCCAACGATATTTGAATACGCATGACTAACAACTGCACTCGGACTGGCCCGCTTGAACACCCGACGGGTTACCTATGAATCCACAGTATCGCGGCCTGTAACACTCTGTTCTGCAGGCGGCTGAATGGTCAGGTGGTCCCGCATCGATTCGATGAGGGACGCCGGTAATCGAATGTCGCCGTCGGAATCCCGCTCAACGCCGAATATCTCCTGAACCTCGCTGCTAATGACAATTGTCTGAAGTTCTCCCGTAGCTGTATCGAGCGTAATGTTTTGCAGTGTGCCGACTTCGCGGCCATCGGTACTCACGACCCGGACGTTGGAGAGCTGGTTTGCGAGGACCGTTCGCATACTGGTCAATAATCCCGAAATTACCATAAAATTACTGCATCTTCCTGTGGCATATCGTCTCTTACTACAAAGCGGGTGCGTACGTGGATACGATGAACATGGTCGCCGCCGAAACTGTGTCACAGATATGACCGGTACATTATGACGGACTCGCCGGCGCACTGATCGGATCAGCATTACGGGGTTCAAGACGGCTTTAACCTATCGCTGGTGCTTTTTCAGTCCCGGCGTAACCGCTAACTGTATGCCAGCGAATTGCCCTCCACCTGCAACGCGGTACTGTTGGCAGCATCACTCTCAAACGCACGGACAGTTGCCCGCACCACAGGAGGTGATTCTGTGAGCGTTCGGTCGGTGGCGTTGGCCGCAGTGCTTATCGCTGCAGCGGCGACGGGTCCGGGGCTTGCCGCTGCGGAGCAGCAAGCCACGGTCTCAGAGGACAGCCTCCCGCTGCACGCCGACGAACAACAGGTAGTCACTGGAGAGACCACGCTGGAGCCCGGGACGGAAATGACGGTCAGAATCCTGTCAGAGAACTCGTCGAACCCGTTCCTTTACCAAAGGCAGGTCATAGTACAGCCCAATGGGACATTCGTCGCCCAGTTTGATCTGTCTCGCCCCCCAGCGAACATATCCTACGAGCTGTCCGCTCATGTCGATGGCGACACGCTGTTTGAACGTACTGAGACTATCGCCCCGTGTGACGGCAACTGTACTGATACGGTACCGGAGATAGAGACCCCGGAATCGACTGATGATGGCGAAAACGTCGTCGAGGTCTCCCAGGGCGACACCGCCGAAATTCCGGTCTCAATGACTGATGGAGGAACCAAAACGCTCTCCATTGGCAGCGAGGCGGCTAACTACCGGATCAACGCGACCGTCAGTGACGACGATGATGACGGCGAGGTGCTGGTCCTCTTCGATACTGCGGTCGCCGGTACGGACGGAGCGACGCTCAGCGTGGCGGACGACGGTGACTCGCTGACCGTGACCGAGTCGGAGCCGGACCTCTCGTCCACGCTCGCCGCCGCTGCGTACTCGTACCGCGTGTTCGATGGGCAGTCGACTGACGGGAGACCGACTGTCGGAACGATCGTCATCGAAGCCAACGGGACGACAAGCGAGCAATTCGAGGTTGAGGAGTCGGCCGACTTTGGGCTAGAGGAACCAGTCGTCAAAGGGCGGCAGGGAGAGACTGCCCGAATCCACATCGTCCTCGCGACTGCCGACGCAGCCACCATTTCTATCGGAAACCCGGAAATCAACTACGAGATCAATGCGACTGTCCGTGACGGGAACGGCGATGATCGTGTCGCCCTCCTGTTTGACACCATGGCGGCCGGTCACGACGAACCGACCCTCGAAACCGCTGCGGATGCCGATGCCGTGGCGGTCGAATCCGGCTCGGAGGTCGCCCTCGATTCCCACCTTGACGCGGGCACTTACGACCTGTCGCTGTACCGTGGGGACGAAGTGGCCGACGGGCGGCCCGACACGGTCGGCACGCTGCTCATCACAGATGGGGACACCACATCTACAGACGCATCTTCTGACGGCGTCGATTCAGTTACCGGCGAAACGCCGGCCGCGCAGCAGTCACAGGCTGGTGACTTTGGGGTTGGTGTCGGCGCTCTCGCTGTCGGCGGGGTGCTCGCTATCGTTGGCGTAGGCATCGGTCTTCGGTCCGTGATGGACTGACGTCGCGACAGTGGGCTATACGCACGGTTTTTGAAACCATCTCGGGTTTGGCGATCGGGCTACCCTCGTCTGAGGCCTGATCCCATTGCCTTACCCACGGCTGTCACGTTGCGATCTGAGACTGAGGTCTGTGGGTTTTATCCTCAAATCGCCACGGCAGAGCGGTCCTTCCTATGACAGCGGTTCGCCAGAGTCACCCGTCAGTCAGTAGCGCAGCGATACCGAGCACGGTGATGCAGAGACAGAAAAACAGCACACCCGGCTCGACGACTTCGAACACGAACCATGCGAGTGTGCTGGTTCCACTGACTGGCCCTGCATGCGGACTTGCGGGGGCCAGGACCTCGGATCCGGCGGTTGCGTCCGCCAGTCTTTCTGCGCCCCACTGGACGAAGAGACTCGCAAAGCCGATGAGTCCTATCCCCGTAATAACGTTGCTCATCGATTGCTGGATGCGCGGCGCAAGGTCGTTGTCGCCGACCAGCACAATTGGGTCGCTCGCCGGGCCGTACACGGTCATCTCGTTGCCCTTCGAGGAGTATACCGTCTCGACCGGCTCGATGAGATCTGCGTCTTTGAGGTTCGAAACGTGGTAGTGGACGTTCTGGACCGACGTGTCACACCGGTCCGCTATCTCGGACGGCGTTCCGGGCTCGTCGTACAGCGTGCGGAACAGCGACCGGCTGGTGTCCGATGCGAGCGCGTCGAGGACGTCGTCGGTTTCGTTCTCCGCAACACCGAGTACCCGCGGCGATTCGTCCGCTGTCCCGGTCCGCTCTTGTATCGTTTCGATGAGACTCGACATAGCGTCACTGTCGGATATATGATACTGGACCCATCAAAGCCCTGTGGCTGGCTTAAAACTAGATTTAACCGTCCGTGCGGTTCTGTGCACTCCGGACTGCATGGACTGGACGGACCGCCCCGTGGCCGGTCTCGTTGTCGAGCCTCTGCCTCCCCACGTCTCTCGTGGTCTGTTCCAGCAGGCGTTCTGTTTCGCGGGGCGATAGCGACTCGTTCGCCTCTAGCATCAGGGCCGCGGTTCCACCGACGTACGGGACTGCGGCCGAAGAGCCGACGAAGCCGTCAGGTGCGGCAGCGGCGAACTGCCTGTCCGGGGCCACGATGTCAATACCGGTCCGTCCATCGACTGTCGGGCCGCGGGAACTGAACGGTTCGAGCTGCTTGACACGGCTGTTGTATGCCCCGACAGTAATGACTTCGCGGGCCGTCCCTGGAGCGACAATGCTGTTTCGAGTCGACGTGTGCTGGAGGTCGTGCGTCGGTGAGACAAGCCGTAACCGTGCGCCAGTCGGCGATGCGGGCCCACGAATCACGAGATAGTAGTCGCCGGGCCTGACGTCGGCAACGATTCGCTCGTTTGGTACGTCGTCGCCGCGGTAGGGCTGTGAACGAGCGACGAGACGGGAATCGGTTCCGTTCGTTCGATACAGTTCGACTGTGTACTCCTCGTCTGCATGGCTCCGGTCCCACGAGAGCCAGACCGTGATTTCGGTCCCGCCCCGGATGTAATTCTGCCTGCTCCTGTTGGTAAACTCGATTGTCCGGTTTTGGACGGTTTCGGTGGTGTACCGTCCTGACCAGTGGGATTGTGCGAGATTCCCGGCTGGGGCGACGAACACTGACCCACGCTCCGTCGCTCGCGTCGCACTCCGGGCGACTGGCCCGGTTCCATCGCCCGGCTGTCCGTAGAAGGAAACAGGTGCGACGATAACGTCGACGTCCTCTCGAACGAGCCAGTCAACTGCCTGCCGATAACTGCTGACGCTGTCGACCCGGGCGAGATAGAGGGCGGCGCCCGGTGCGGTCCGCGACACGACGGCGGCCGTCGCGGTTCCGTGTGCCTCCCGGGTGTCGTCTACGGACCCACCGCCGAAGCTCCGTGTCTCGGAGACCTGTCCAGCAATCGTTTCCGACTCCGTGTCGAATCCGGTCGGATCGACGATACCGACCGAGACGTTCGAACCTGTAACCCCGGCCGCGTGGAGACGTTCGAACCGGTCGGCTGATCCGTCTGACACTGATACTGATGCGGTATCGGCCCTATTCGGGCGGGGGTCCGTCGGCCCCGTCACTGCGAGCAGTGCGATGCTACCGGTGAGTGACACGATTGCGACGACGGTCAGTAGCAGTACAGTCCGATCACGCACTGCTGACCACCTGCTGCGATACGACCACCGGAACGTAGAGCGACAGGCTCTCAACGAACATTGGGTGAGTATCGAACGCTGTACCGAGACGTTCGGCTACTCGGGCATACGCAGCGCGGAATACGTTGTCTGTGAAAACCGACACACGTCCATTCACATAGGAACAGTCTACCCAGCGGACACGTCGTTTCATCGTTACTTTCAGTCTGTGTGGTGTGGCAAGATCCGACTGTAGGACCAACGAACTCTGATTCGAGCAATCGACAACGGGGAGGGCGGTTTGTGCCCGTTGTCGTGTGGACAACCGGACCGGGATGGATTCCGATTCGGGGAAACCGGTGGCACATGGGGAGGGCGCTGGCAGCCGGGACCCGTCTCAGGCGGTCGCCGGCGTTTGAACCGTCGGACGGGAGCATACTAAAACTATCAAAGACTAAAAACTGGTTTTAAATCTCAATGCATCTGGGTTGTAGCCAACTCACACACTTCGGTACTCGTCGTCGACAGGTTTGTACCGGACTGCGAGATGAAAGATAATTTTGGGTCGGCCATCGGATTCCGACTGGATGTTGCGCCCTGACATTGGCCTGCCGAGATTCAGCGGCGGGCCGCTGGTTCCCGTTGCAACGTACCTCCTGGTGATTGTGGTCCTCTCCGGACTGATGACCATCTCCCCCGGCGCATCGCCGCCACCCGTCCTGGGAATGATCTGGGGTGTCTTCCTCGTCGCACTCACGGTTGGGACGCTCAGAATAGAGGCCGTCTCACCGCGTTCTCTGCTCCCGTCTGTTCGCACACTGGGCCCCGTGATCGGGGTGGTCACCGTGTTCTGGGGACTGTACAATCTTGTTGCGGTCGCTCTCGCGATGGGTGGCATCTCCGGATTCGAAGCCTCGTTGTCGAGAACCGCTGCCCACCCGCTGCTGTATCTCGCGGCGCTTTTCAGTTCACTTCTGTTCACTGCGATCCCGGAAGAGTTCCTCTTCCGTACGTACCTCCAGCAGAAATTCACGTGGTTGGCCGGTGAGACGACTCGTCGCGCAGTGCTGTCCGGTATCGGCCTTGCCGCGGTCCTGTTCGCCCTGTTTCATCTCCCGCGGTGGTTTCTCGCATCGGGGCACGGCGTTAGCTCCGGGCTTGCAGTCAGGCTCCTCGGACTGGCGCTCATGGGTCTTGCCTACGGGAGCGTGTACGCGCTCTCGGGGAACCTCTGGCTCGTCGCGCTGTTCCATGCATCGATGAATCACCCCCCGTTCCTCGTCAAGGTGACCGTCCCATCTGAGCTACATCTGGTGGTCAGCGTGCTCGAATACACTATCATGGTTACGCTGGTCTATCTGACCGTTCGGGTGGTTGATCCTGTTGAGACGCCGCTTATCTGGTCACAACGCAACAACCACGCCTCAGCCGGGGACTGACGACTCTCTCTGTCTGTGAGGCATGGGCCGGATCGTACGTACGTGTCCAATTCTGTGGCTAAGTGGCAACCAACCGTAACAGGTGGGGAGAAACTGGGCTTTATTTTCGCTTCGGACAGAGACGTACCCATGGATCTACAGACGGAAACCTGGACTGATATGGCGGACGTGGAGACGAATCTGGCGCTGCTCCCCGTTGGGAGCACAGAGCAACATGGGCCACACGCGCCGCTCGGAACGGACACGCTCGACGCTGAGGCAGTCGCCGAACACGGTGCTGAGCGCCACGATGACCCCGTCGTCGTCGCACCAGCAGTCCCCGTCGGCGTCGCCGAGGAGCATCGAGCGTTTACCGGGACGCTCTGGACCTCCGAATCGACGTTTCGGTCCTACATCCGTGACATCGTCGGTAGTCTCGCCAGCCACGGCTGGGACCACGTGGTGCTGGTCAACGGCCACGGCGGCAACATCGACGCATTACGGGAAGTTTCGGGCACGATAACCCGACACGACGAGGCTTTCGCCGTCCCGTTCACGTGGTTCAACGCGGTCGGTGACCACAGCGCCGACATGGGCCACGGCGGGCCGCTGGAGACTTCGCTCCTCCGGCACACGAATCCCGAAACAGTCCACGAGGACCGGCTGGATGAGGCCGCAGACGGTGGTAGCGACGGCTGGGGGGAGTGGCAAAGCGGCGTCAACCTTGCGTTCGATTCCGACGAGTTCACTGAGAACGGGGTTGTCGGTGATCCGCGTGAGGGCAGCGCCGAACGCGGCGAGACGCTGCTGGAACTGGCGACCGAGTCGCTCATTGACCTCCTTGATGAAATCGCTGACCGACCGGCTGGGCCTCGTGAGTGAGAGTCGAGGCGAAAGCAGATATCTTCTATTGAAACCACAGTATCTGGCTACCCTTCGAGATTGTTTGTGTCTATTTTCTTGGTAAAAATATTTATACGATTTGAAAGGGGCTGAACAACAGCCAAAGATGAGAATTAAGACTAAATAATAACTACTTATACTTGTCTATGACGTAACTGTCTGGATCTGTTATGACACCGCTTGCAATTCCGTGTACTGGCTGGAAGCGGCCGCGCCGACTCAGTCGTCGCCAGCGCCTCGCTTCCGGATCTGTTTCCCACCAGCGTCTGGCGTCCGGAGCACCTGTTCGTCTGTCTCCGGCCCCAGCACTTCCACACGAACGCTGGACACCTTGTACTCAGGAATGCCGGCTGTCGGGTCGAACGTCTCGCCGGTGAGTTTGTTGACCGCGCCGGCAGCGAAGTGCATCGGGATGAATAGCGTCCCCGGGCCGACGCGCTCGGTCACTTGCGCCTTGACAACGATGTCACCCCGTCGGGACTCGACGCGGACGTACTCCTCATCGGCGATGCCGAGTTTCTCGGCCGTCTCGGGATGCACCTCGACGAAGCTCTCGCCGACGTGGCTCATCAGTCCCTCGACGCGGCGGGTGATCTGACCCGTGTGCCAGTGATACAGCACGCGCCCCGAAGTGAGCGTCAGCGGATACTCCTCGTCGGGAATCTCGCCGGGGTGTCCACCATCGGCGGGAACGAAGCGGGCCTTCCCGTCCTCGAAGTTGAACTTCCCCTCGTCGTAGTCATAGAGGTACGGCGTGCCCTCGTGATCCTCGTCCCAGCAGGGCCACTGGAGGCCGTGTTCCGCGCCGGATTCGAGGCGGTCGTAGGTGACGCCACCGTAGATTGGCGCGAGCGAGTTGATTTCGTCCATGACCTCACGTGGGTGGTCGTAGTCCCAGTTGTAGCCGAGCCGATGGGCCAGCGCCTGCGTTATCTCCCAGTCCTGGCGGGCCTTGCCTGGCGGCTCGGACGTGGGCCGAACTCGCTGGATGCGTCGCTCCGTATTGGTGAACGTCCCGTGTTTCTCCGGCGAGGTAGCCGCTGGGAGCACCACGTCGGCATACTCCGCCGTCTCGGTCATGAAGATATCCTGAACGACGAGGAACTCCATGTCTTCCAGCGCCTCGGCGGCGTGCTGGATGTCGGGTTCCGAGAGCGCCGGGTTCTCGCCGACGACGTACATCCCGCGGAGGTTCCCCGCGTGGGCCTCGGCGAGCATCTCCGGCACTTTGAGTCCGGGTTCCTCGGGCGGTCGCTCGCCCCACGCGTCGGCAAACTTCTCGCCGACCTCGTCGTCCGCCGGGTTCTGATACCCTGGCAGGCTCCCCGGAAGCGTCCCCATGTCGCCGCCGCCGCCCTGAACGTTGTTCTGCCCGCGGAACGGCGAGAGGCCGGCACCAGGCTTGCCGACCTGCCCGAGGACGAGCGCGAGGTCGGCCATCGCGATGAGGTTCTCCGTGCCGTGGCTCTGCTGGGTCATCCCCATCGCCCAGCCGAAGACAACGCTGTCGGCCTCGGCAAGCGTTTCGGCGGCCGAGGCGAGTTCGTCCGGCGACACGCCTGCCAGTTCCTCGACTTTCTCGGGCGTGAACGCCTGAACTTTCTCCCTGACCTCCTCGAAGTTCTTCGTGTTGCGCTCGATGAAGTCCTCGTCGTGGAGGTTGTGTTCGATGATGTACCGAATCAGGCCGTTGAGCCAGGCCACGTCGTAGCCGGGGTTGGTCCGGGTGTACTGGTCGGCGTGTTCGGCGATACCGACCTTCCGTGGGTCGAACACGACGAGGTCCGCTCCATCCCGGACGTTTTGCTTGATTCGCGTGGCGAGCACCGGATGGGACTCCGTCGTGTTGGAGCCGCTGATGAGGTAGGCGTCAGCCTCGCCGATGTCCTCGTTGATACGGTTGGTCATCGCGCCGTAGCCAAGCGTTTGCTGGAGCGCCGCCACCGTCGAGGAGTGACACAGTCGCGCGCAGTTATCGATGTTCTTCGTCCCAAGCACCTGTCGGGCAAACTTCTGGACGAGGTATGCCTCCTCGTTACTCCCCTTCGAAGAGGCGAGACAGCCAAGCGAGTCGATGCCGTGGGCGTCCTGAATCTCGGTGAAGCGCTCGGCGACATACTCAAGCGCCTCGTCCCAGGTCGTCGGTTCGAGGTCGCCGTCGTCGTTGCGGATGAGTGGTTCGGTGACCCGTTGCTCGCTGTTGGCGAACTCGTGGCCGAACTTCCCTTTTACGCAAGTCGAAAAGTTGTTCGCGGGCGCGTCGTCGGGGTCATCGACCGGAACGACGCCGAGCGAGTCGCCGTCTTTGCCCCACATCTCGAACCGGCAGCCGACGGCACAGAACCCGCAGGTCGTTTCCTCTTTGTCAATTTTCGAGAGTCGGTAGTCGCTGACCAGGTCGGCGATGTCGAACAGTCGGCCCTCGGGCATCGTGTTTGCTGCGATGCTCTCGGCGGTGTGTTCGCCGGCGAGGAACGCCTTTTTGCCGTAGTCTTTGGCGATGTCCCCAGCGCGGCGTTTGGCCGCTGAGGCGAATCTGGCGAGGCCTTGCTTCCCCTTCGCTGCTCTCGGGTCGTCGGGTTCGAATCCGCGATTCGGGGCGGTGGTGTCGTCGATGGTCTCGGCGTCCTCGTGTTCGATGACGGTCCCGATGGAGTTCCGTTGCGTGAACCCCGGCAGCGGGAGCGTCGCCGCGCCGTCGATGCCCTTCTCGGTCAGCGAGCCGGTGGGGCAGACGGTGGCGCAGTGCCCACAGGAGACGCACTCAGAGTCGTGCATCGTCTCGGCGTCGGACTGGAAGCCGATGCGGGTGTCCTCGCCGTGACCTTCGATTCGAAGGACACCTTCCACCTGCACGTCGTTGCAGGCGTCGACACACCGGTTACAGAGAATGCACTTGTTGCGGTCGATCTGGATGAACGAGGAAGTGTCGTCGATGGGTTCGTACTGGTCGCGCTCGTCGAAGACGCCGTATCTGGGGTGGTCGACGCCCTCGCTGATGGCGGCGTCCTGCAACTCACAGCGCCCGTTGCCGTTGCAGGTGGTACACCGGAGGTTATGGTTCGACAGCACGAGGTCGAGGTTGACGCTGCGGGCTTCCTCGGCATCGGGGGTGTCCGTCGAGACGGATAGGCCGTCTTCGGCAGGGAACGAGCACGATGGGACGAGACCGTGCTCCTCTGTCTCGACCATGCAGGTCCGACACTCACTGCGCGGGCCGATCTCATCGCTACAGTCACCGTCACGGTCGTAGTAACACAGCGCAGGTACGTCAGCATCGTCTTCGACGCCCTCTGCGCCGGGGTCGACACTGACGATATCGTCGTCGAGGTCCTGCAGAGCGTCGATGATGGTCGACCCCGGGGCGACCGTGACCCGCTCGCCGTCGACTGTCAGCGTCGTCGGGTCGTCCGTGTCGGTCCCCACGGCCGGGTCGTTAGCGGTTCCGGTCTCGAACTCGCGGGTAACTGGCGTCTCGGGCTGTGGGTCGTGTAGATCTGGAACTCGTGGAATCGATCTGTCTGTGCTCATAGTTTCTCCGTACAGGTACCGCTAGGACAGTGTCCGTTCGTGTGAGCGCGGAACTCGGGTTCGAACTCGTCGATGGCGGTGGTCACCGGCCGTGGCGCATGCGCGCCGGTCTGGCAGTTACTCGACTGACGCATCACGCGGCCGAGTTCACGTATCTTGTCGCTCTCGAACGAGCCGTCATATACGTCACGAAGGAGTTCTGCGAGCTGCTTCGTTCCCTCGCGACCGGGCACACACCGGCCGCTGTTCTCCATCGATGCGAACCGCGCCCGCTTCCCAACCGTTTCAACGGTACATCGACCGGTGTCGAACAGTTCGACGACGCCATTGGTTCCGAGCCCGGCCGCTCGGAGCGACTGTGCGGTCGGTGCCATGTCGAGGCTGCGAGTGACACCGCCGAGAACGCCGCCGACGCAGGCCATCTTGAACGACCCGTCCATCTCGACCGCTCCGCGAACCGCTGCGAGGCTTGCGCTGGACCCAAGTTCGACCGTCGCCCGGTTGGCAACGTCACCGGTGACCGTGACAAGTCGCGTCCCGGGGTCCGCCGCGTCAGCGTCGACGCTATCGGGATCGGCAACTGCTCGCTGGACGTGCGCGAACGTTCGCGGGGTGTGGATGACTGTCGGGCGGCCGTATAGGCCGCGTTTGGCCGGTGCGGGCGGCTGGAGCCGCGGCTCGATGCGGTCGGCTCCTTCCAGTGCTTCGAGCGCCGCCGTGGGCTCGCCGGCGCGGAACTCGTCCGGACCGGCCACCAGCTGCGGAACGACAGGCAGGGTGTCGGCGGCCGCGTCGATTGCCTCGCGGAGGTGCGCCTGCAAGTCGGTCTGCGACTCGTTTACATAGACGACAGCGTCGACAGCGTCCACGTACTCGGCGACCGCTCCAATCCCGTCCAGGACTGCCATCGGTGCGCCGGACAGTAGAGTGTCGTCGCCTGTTGGGAGGTCGCTGGCGTCGTTGGCGTTACAGACGACCACTGGGTCACCGTCGGTTTCGCTGGCTGTTTCCCACGTATCGGCGACCGGTTCGTCAGCGGCGGCGTCCCCGCGGCCCCGGCCCAGCAGCCCGGCTGCTGCTGCAGCGTCGGCAGTCTGCTCGGGCGAGACGAACGACCAGTCGGCCGGCTCCAGTGGGGCGACCCAGCCGCAGGGACCGAGTACGTCGCGGCGGCCGACCGAGAGCGGGCCACGCTCGGGGATGGGGAGCGAGGCCGTTTCGGGGTCGTGTTCGACGACGGCGTCCGCATCGGCTGTCGGTACTGTTCCCGCTTCCAGTTCACTGACGAGGTCACGGACAGTACCCGGCGGCGGGTCGCCGTAGAACGCTGTCCGTCCGCTACGCGTGACCATCACAAGCGGTGTGGCTGCTGTGATGCCCGTCGGTCCCGTCCTGACGACCGGCGTCGAATCCGCTGTCGCTCGCGCCGCGGAGAGGACCCTGTCCTCGTTCTGTGACCGGCCGTCCGTCGATACCCGGACGGCGGTCGAATGAGCGAGGGCCGTGGTTTCCCGAGTCATACTCTGTGCCTCGTGTTGAACGATTAAAAACCCCAGCCGAGCGGTCCCGGGACCACTGGTTGCAGTGGCGTCGTCGGCCCCCACAACATATCACTTGCTTATACATTGATGAGACAGCGCTGGTCAGACTGTTCCGTCGAAACAATGAGGCAGCGGGACGTTACCCCCAATCGAAATCATGAATCCACGGTTCAAGGAAGTCAAGGCGGAGGCGTCAGCCGCAATAACCGAGGCCGACCTGCGCTCGGTGTACACCGGTATTATCCACGAGGACGGCCGCCACGAGTACTACTTCGGTAACGACACCGAGGAGGCGGCTGAACTCCGCGAGGCAGCGGCGATACAGCTCGGGATGTTGCTTCGCGTCCTCGCGGACCGCTCGGACAGCAGCGTCGACGAACTGACGACGCTCGCCGCAGAGCGAGCAGAACAGATGGAGCTGCGGTAGGATACGGAACGGCCGCGCTCGCTACTCGGTGGTCGCGATAGCTTCAATTTCGACCGCTGCACCTTTCGGGACCGCACCAACGCCGACGGCGCTCCGCGCCGGTGGTTCCGATTCAAAAAACTCGCTGTAGGCCTCGTTGAACGCATCGAAGTCGTCGATATCGTCGAGATAGACCGTTGTCTTGAGTACGTCGTCCAGCGAGAGCCCTTCTGATTCCAGAATCGCCGCGACATTGTGAAGGCATTGCCGCGTCTGGTCAGCGACTGGCTCGTCGTCGAGGAGTTCGCCGTCTGTCGTTAGCGGGAGCTGTCCGGCGGTGATGAGGAGGTCGCCGTTCGACGTTGCCTGACTGTACGCGCCGACCGCGGCCGGTGCTTCGTCGGTGCTGATTACGTGCTTCATATTCGGCCGTACCTGCCCCCATCTGATAAACCCCCGCCGTGACGAGTCACGCTCGCACAACATTCTCGGGCGCTTACCAGTTGTGTCCAGTCACTGATTGATGACGACAATCGCTATCAGCGCCAGACCGATGCCGGCGGCTTTCGTCAACGTCATTGACTCCCCGAACGCGATGACGCCGATGACCGCGGCAGTGATGAAGTACATCCCGCCGATGGTGGACACAATCGACGTGGGCCCCACAGTCACGCCGACGAACGTCGAGACCACGCCGACGGCCGCCGCGACGCCCGCCGCGCCGGCGAACATCATCCCCCGGTTCGTGACGACGAACGATGCGTCTGAGACAACGACGTATATCCCGGTGACGACCGTTGCAGCGGCGTAGGACACGAACGCCGCGGTCTCCGGGTCCATTGTACTCGACGCGACGTTGCCAAACGCTATCCAGAACCCCCAGGCTATCATCGTTCCCAGTCCGAACAGGACGGCGGCGTTCATCTGTCCGCCCTCCAGATGAGTCGGTCCCCGCTCCCTCTAAGCGCCCTTGGCGAATGGCGACACCCATGCTCGTGCAATCGACGCATTGATGTGGTCGTATGTGGTCCGCTGACTTGAGTTCGGTGCCCGCTCGCCGCGTGTTTTTTATATTGACTCCGACAAAAGTATGTTAATGGCTAACGTCCCTGAGGACTCGTCGGACCGGACGCTGGAGGACGTGTTCTATCCGGCTGACAGAGTCCCGTTCGTCGAGTGGGACGAGCTATCCGGCGCAAAACCAACAGTCGTTCTGACCGGCACGGTCGCGCTGCTGGCGTTCGTGACCGGTCTTTCGAACCTCAGCCAGGCGTCGCTTACCCTCAATGGCCCGTTGACCGCAGTCGTCGACCTTCCGATACTTTTTGTCAGGTTCGGTGGGGTGCTGTTCGCGTTTATCCTCGGCATCGTGACGGTTGGACTCCAGCGGCGCAAACAACTCGCGTGGCGCGTGGCGGCCGTCGTGCTACTCGGTCTGGTAGTCCTGCCGCTTACCACGTTTCAGCCAACTGACATCCCGCTGTTGTTGCTGACACTGGTCACGTACCCGCTGCTGGTCCGCAACCGTCACCGGTTCGACCAGTCTCTTGACCTCTCGCCGATTCAGATCGCATCGTTGTCGGCGATTTTCGGCGTTGTTCTCTACGGGACCGTCGGTGCCTACGGGCTACGAGGCCAGTTCCTCGAACTCGACAGCTGGGGCGACGCCGTGTACTACGTCGTCGTCACAATCGCGACGGTCGGCTACGGCGATATCACACCTGTGACGGCGGAAGCACGATGGTTCTCGCTCTCGATTATCCTGTTCGGGACCGGCGCGTTCACCGTCGCCGTGGGCGCGCTCATCGGGCCGGCTATCGAATCCAGAATGGCGACAGCGTTCGGAGTCATGACAGCATCAGAACTCACACTCCTCGAGGACCACGTCGTGGTTCTTGGGTACGGAGACGTTACGGCATCGCTGCTTGAGGAACTGGGCGACGAGACGGAGGTTGTGGTTGTTACCCCCGACGAGGAGACGGTCGCGTCGCTGCAGGGCGAGGGCGTGAATCTGCTCACCGGTGATCCCACCGATGAGGATGTCCTCAGGGACGCACGCGTCGGGACCGCAAGCGGTGTTGTGGTGGGGAGTAACGACGATGCCCGCGACGTGCTTGCGGTCATCGCGACGAAAAACGTCAATCCTGACATCCGCACAGTCGCAGCGGCGACTGCCGAGAAACACGTCGAGAAGTTCCGCGCGGTCGGGGCGGACGAAGTTATCAACCCCCGTTCTATCGGCGGACGGCTTCTGGGAAAGTCGGTGCTGGGCCGTGAGTCGAGCGAACCACTACTGGACGGAATCGTCGCGGACGACGAGGAGAGCGGAGACACCACCGAGTAGCGGTCCCAACGCTCGTCAGCGACGGTGTCGACCGGCTTGCATCGTGCTGTGGGATAGTAATATATGTATTCGATACTGAATATTGACGCATGGCCACCTCGGACGCCTGTGGCATTGCGGAGATTGTCGGCCGGCTACTGGTGCCACTGTGCGCCGCGTCCGGGGCGCTCGTGCTCGCAGGGTTCTTCTTTCCGACGCTTGTCGGCGAAGCCGTGACTGGTCCGGCATGGCTGACTATCGCGCTCGTGTTTTTCAGTTCGGGACTCTGTTACATCGCGCTCCTTCCCTACTCCGAAGACGCTACTGCGCCGGCCGCGGCCGATGTCCTGCTCCGTGTTCGGCGGACCAATGTCAGACGGGCCGTCAGAGAGTTCCTCACACAGCACGAGCCAGCCATCCTCGCGTTCCCGGTGCTCGTGTTTGCCGCGTTCTTCGGGCTCCAGATCGCATTCCCCGCACGGACGACGGGTGCTGTCGACGCCGCTGCTGCCACAGTCCTTCGCGGCGGCGGCCCGCTGTTTCTCGCCGCGGTCTTCCTCTCGGTCTGTTACTGTCTGTTTCTCTTGGTTGGGCCCTGGGGTGAAATCAAACTCGGTGGTCCAGACACGGAACCAAGCTACACGTATCCGACGTACTTTACGCTCGTGTTCACGGCCGGCATCGCGGCCGGACTGGTGTTCTGGGGCCCCACTGAGGCTCTGTTTCACTACGATCAGCCACCGCCGTACATCGGGGCAGCCCCCAGGTCGCCGGGCGCGATCAACGGCGCGCTGGTGTACACCCTCTTTCACTGGGGCGTCTCGGCTTGGAGCGCCTATGCCGTCATCGGCGTCCCGATCGCGTACTTCGCGTTCACGCGGGGCGCACCGCTCCGGGTCTCGACGGTGCTGGCCCCGTTGCTCGGTGTCGATGAACTGGATTCGGCTTGGGCTACATTGGTCGATACGCTGGCCGTCTTTGCCACTATCGGGGGCATCGCCACCTCGGTTGCACTCGTGAGCGAGCAGTTTCTCGCCGGAATCAATTACCAGTGGGACGTGGCAGCCGGTGAGGTCGGACCGGTCCTGTTCGTCGGCGGCTTGACGCTGATATTCGTTGTCTCTAGCGCGACTGGAATCCACCGTGGCATCCGTCGCATCGCCGGTCTCAATATTGTCTTGTTCGGCCTGTTCGCGCTTCTCATCGCTGCCGTCGGTCCACGGTCGTTCATTCTCCAGCGAGGAACGCAGGCACTCGGGACCTACGTGGTGGAGTTCGTTCCGTTGAGTCTTCACACGGGCGGGCAGTGGGTCGCGGCGTGGACCGTCTGGAACTGGTTGTGGTGGTTTTCGTGGGCACCCTTCGCGGGGCTGTTCATCGCCGCACTCTCCCGCGGTCGCCGGGTCAGAACTGTCGTGTTCACGAGTGTCGTCGCGACCTCAGCGGCGACGATGGTCTGGTTCCTGCTGCTCGGTGGCACGTCGCTGTTCATCCAGCAGACGGGGCAGGCCGATATTCTCGCCGCGATCGCACAACGTGGCGGTTCGGAGGCGGTCGCCGGCTTCCCGCTGTTCGCGTCGTTGCCGCTGGGACAGCTCCTGATGTTCCTGTTTCTTGCGCTCATCATCGTGTTCATGGCCACCTCGGCGGACACCTCGACGCTCGTCGTCTCGGTTCTGGCAACGCGACGGGGGATGGCACCGTCGGCGACGCATATCGTCTTCTGGGGCATTTTTCAGGGTGCAGTCGCCGTTTCGGTGTTGCTTCTCGGTGGTGCCGAGACGCTCCAGGCGCTGGCCGTTCTGACTGGCGGCCCGTTCGCCGTAATATCACTTGTGGCGGTCGGCGGGCTGACCGTGACCTGGTACCGGGACGAGCAGGGCCACACCTCCCTCTTCCGACGCGCCGTCAGGAAACTGCCGGACATTCAGACACACCACGACGTCGACCCACCTGAAAAGAAATAGACCGCGCGGGTGCTGTGATTTAGGCCTTGGCGATTCCGGTACAGAAGTTCTCGACGATCTGTTTCCCGGCGTCAGTGAGGATGCTCTCCGGATGGAACTGGACGCCGATGTGCGGTTTTTCGGCGTGCTGGACGCCCATCACGATGCCCTGCTCGTCGTTCGTGTGGGCCGTTTCCGAAAGCGTGTCCGGGAGTTCCGTTGCTTCGACGGCCAGCGAGTGATACCGCCCGACTTCGAACGGGTCGTCGACGCCGTCGTATAGCCTCGTTCCATCGTGGCGGACCTCCGAGGGCTTCCCGTGGACCACGCTCGGTGCGTGGCCAACAGGAGTCCCGTGGGCCGCACAGAGCGCCTGGTGGCCCAGACAGACGCCAAGCGCCGGGTACTCTGTCTCGGCGAACACGTCAATGGACACGCCGGCCTCCGCTGGCGTCCCGGGCCCCGGTGAGACGACGATGCCGTCCGGGTCGAGTTCGTGGATGCCCGCGACGTCGATAGCGTCGTTCCGACGGACCGTGACCTCGTCGAACTCGCCGACGTACTGGACCAGATTGTATGCGAAGGAGTCGTAGTTGTCGATGATGAGTATCATCGCATTCCCTCCATCGGTTCGGTCCCGGATTCGACCGCGAACGACCCCTGTTCGCCGAGTGCCTCGTCGACGGCAGTAACGAGCGCCCGGGCCTTGTCCAGTGTCTCCCGGTACTCCGCCTCTGGAACGGAGTCGTGTACGATGCCACTCCCGACACGGAGGCGATACTCGCCGTCGTAGTGAACCAGCGTCCTGATCGTGATGTTCAACGTCGCTCGCTCGTCGAAACCGAACATCCCGATACTGCCGGTGTAGGGCCCCCGTCGGGTCCGCTCCACCTCGTCGATAATCTCCATCGTCCGCGGTTTCGGCGCGCCGGTGATGGTTCCGCCGGGGAACACGGCTGCGACCGCGTCGGCAATGCTCACGTCGTCGCGTAACTCCCCTTCGATGAGGGAAACGAGGTGCATCACCTCTGAATACCGGTCGACGCGGCGGTACTCGGCGACATCGACGGACCCGTACTCGCTGACCTTGCCGAGGTCGTTGCGTTCGAGGTCGACCAGCATGGCGTGTTCGGCCCGCTCCTTCTCGTCGCTACAGAGGTCTGCCTCAAGATCCTCGTCTTCGGACGGCGTCGCGCCTCGCGGCCGCGTTCCGGCAATCGGCTCAGTGAGCAACTGGTCCCCATCGACGTCCAGCAACAGCTCCGGGCTGGCGCTGACAAGGTCGACGCCGGGGAACTCAAGCAGGGCTGAGTACGGAGCCGGATTCACCCGACGGACAGCGTCGAAGGTGTCGACCGGGTGGACGGCCGCCGGGGCGGTCAGCCGGTGTGAGACGTTTGTCTGGAACGTGTCGCCGTCCCTGACGTACTGTTTTATTTGTCGGACGCGGTCGGCGAACGCTGCCTCGCCGCACTCGCTTTCGAACGTGGCCTGACTTGCAGCGGTCGGCTGGGACTGGACGTGTTTCTCGCCGTGGATGGCGTCCTGTGCTAGCTCTTGGGCCATCGTCCGGCCACGCTCGAATGCCGATTCAGGCGACCCGTCGACGGTGGGACAGGCCGTTACATGCATCTCGACGTCCCCGTCGTGTGGCTCCTCCCACGCGGCGATGCAGTCGAACACGCCAAACTGAAGCCGTGGGAGGCCATCCGAAACGGTCGTCTCTGGGATGTCCTCTAGTTCCCGTGCTACGTCGTAGGAAAGCCACCCGAACGCGCCACACGGGTATGGAACCGTACAGTCGCCCCGTTCTAGGTGTTCGCGGTCGAGTAGGTTGTCGATAGCTTCGAGACTCGGACTTCCGCCATCCTGTGCGGGTGTCGCTCCTGCGGACACCTCGACGCGCTCGATTGGCTCGATGCCGAAGTACCCCCAGCCCGACTGCCCACCGGTCGTTTCGAGATAGAAGCCGTCTGTGTTCTCGTCGCGGGCGCGGCGATACGCTTCGAACGGGTCAGCAACGGTGACGCGCGCCTCGACCGGCACACGGGCGCCGTCCGCTGCTGCCCTCGCAGTTTCGATGAACGATTCTTTGTCGGTGCTGAATCGAATCTCAGTCATAGTGCAGTTGCTCCTAAGCGAGAGGCCCTGCCTCCCGGTGTGGTTGTGTAGACCAAGCATGGGTCAGGACAAAAACCTTCGGTACTCCGTCCCACTGCCCGAAATATTGCCGAACTGTCGACTGGTTACGGCTAAACACTGGACGAATAGCCGGTATCATTTCAAAGGCTGGACTATTCCGCATCACCCACTATTCCGACGGGGCTTGAGGGGAACATCGAACGCTTGGCCAACCCCAGCAGTTGACCGTGCAGCAGTCTGCTCACTCTGGACATCTAACTGGGGACTTCGGGGCCGACAGCAAATCTAGCAACAATGACTACAGTAATCGACGGGAACGAAATCGGCGACCAGATCACGGAGGGCGTCGCGGCGTGTACGGACACGCTCGTCAGCGAGGGTGTCACACCGGGGCTGGCGACGGTGCTAATGAGCGACGACGGCGCGAGTGAGACGTACGTCTCGATGAAACAACAGGCCTGTGAGGAGATCGGCATCGAGGGGTTCCATTACGAAATCAGCGCGGACGAACCGGCCGAGACGCTGTTTGGGACCATCGACGAACTGAACGCGGACCCGGCCGTCCACGGAATCCTCGTCCAGATGCCGGTCCCCGACCACGTGAACAAGCGTGACGTACTGGAGCGCATCGACCCGATGAAAGATGTCGACGGGTTCCACCCGGAAAACGTCGGTCGGCTCGTCGCAGGGAACGCGCGATACAAACCCTGCACGCCCCACGGAATACAGAAGATACTGGCCGAAACTGGTGTTGAGACAGAGGGGAAAGACGCCGTTGTCGTCGGACGCTCGGACATCGTCGGCAAACCGATGGCGAACCTGCTCATCCAGTACGGGCCGGGCGGGAACGCGACAACGACCGTCTGCCACTCCCGGACTGATGACCTCGCGAACAAGACTCGCAACGCGGACATCGTGATCGCCGCCGCCGGGGTTCCGGAAATGATAGACGGGTCGATGCTCTCGGCGGGCACGACAGTTATCGACGTGGGTATCAACCGGGTTGCTGCTGACACGGAGAAGGGGTACGAACTCGTCGGGGACGTGGACTTCGAGAGCGCCAAAGCGAAAGCGGACGCCATCACCCCGGTTCCCGGCGGTGTCGGCCCGCTCACCATTGCAATGCTAATGTACAACACCGTGAAAGCGGCTAGCCTGCAGTCCGGCGTCGATATTACACTTCCCTAGGACGGAGCCACGGCCCGTCCACAGGGCTGCCTGCGTGGATTGCTACACGGTTTCGACTTCGCCACATTCCGGGCACGTAATCAGGAGTTCACCGGCCGGGTTCTGCCCACCTTCGATGACGTTGTGACCGCTGGCACACTGTTCGTGCATATATACCTCGTGGCTGTCGTGCTCACGCAGCCAGATGTGGCCTTCCTCCGGTGGGGAGACGATGCCGTGACAGAAGTAACACTCGCCGTTCATACAGACTCGATGACAAGCCAGTATCAAATAGCTACCTCTCAGTGTGGGATTCCGCTCGTTTTCAGTTCTACTGCGCCAGCGAGAACACAACATATAGACAAAGAGATAACTGTTGTTTCAAGACTAAGGTGGTTCAGCCCAACAATCCGATATGGACTACTGTTACACGGGCGACACACACGAGAAACTCTTCGCGGCGTACCGGGCCGACGAGGAGCCGTTCCCGACCCAGACACAGATGGAGTTCCCGCGGCGGGAACACCGAAGGCCGGAAATCGACATCCTCAAACGACTGTTCTTCCCGACTTGTTGGAACGCTGCTGAACTGGTCCGGGACGAACTCGCCGTGCTGGACCGTCTCGACACTCTTGGCGGCCTCTTCTTTGCCGGTATCAGACCGTACTCCGGCTCTGACCCCGCTGAGACAGTCGACGCCATCATCGATCAACTCCCAGCGGTTCGCACGCGACTTAAAAAAGACGTCGAGGCCGCGTTCAAGGGCGATCCGGCGGCGAAGACGTACATGGAGATAATCCGGTCCTATCCGGGGTTCATGGCGATACTCGTACAACGGGTTGCACACACTCTCTACGAGGCCGGTGCCTCTGAGTACGCTCGTGAACTCACCGAATACGCCAAGACTGAGACCGGCATCGACATCCATCCCGGCGCTGAAATCGGCGACTACTTTTTCATCGATCACGGGACCGGTGTCGTCATCGGTGAAACCACGACTGTCGGGGAGTGGGTTCGCCTCTATCAGGACGTGACGCTCGGCGCACTCCACTTCGAAGCCGACGAGAGCGACGAACACAGACTCAAGAAGGGATACAAACGACACCCGGATATCGGCGACCACGTCGTCATCGGCGCGGGCACGAAAGTTCTGGGTGCTATTACCGTCGGCGACCACGTTAGCATCGGGGCGAACTCCTGGGTCACCGACGACGTTCCGGACGATACGAAGGTGTATGTCACGGACCACCCGACGCAGGAACGGAAACGAACGAAATAACGTTAAAACTGACACACAGAAGTTCACGCAGGGCTGCTCCGGACTGGACAGACGACCGCTTTTGACTGGTGTACTCGCTCCGGACCCGCTCATACTGTCGTTGTCAGTCCAGCCGTGAGACGTGATTCTGTTCTTATAGATTAGAATAACAACTGTACCAGCATTAGTTTCTGTTTCAATCGCGACCGCTGTTCCTCTCTAGTCGTCGCCGGGAACGAACTCGGCGACGCCGCTCAGATTTCGTGACCAGACGCCCTCATTCAGGTCGAGTCCGTCGTTCCACTTCCCGACGACGGTCGAAACCGCGAGGTCGCCAGTGACGTTGTTCATTGTCGCAACCCGCCCGAGAATGGGGTCGACGCCGGCGACGAACCCGACAACTTCCAGCGGGAGACCGACCTGCGTGAGAATTACAGTGAGCATGACGATGCCCGCTCCCGGAACACCGGCGGTTCCGATACTGATGAGGACGGCCACAATCAACACGAAAACCTGTTCAGTAAGCACCAGTGGCTGTCCGACGACGTTCGCGGCGAACATCACGGTGACTGCCTGCCGGATGGCGGCCCCGTCCATGTTCGCCGTGGCACCGACTGGAAGCGTGAACGAATACACTCGCTCGGCGATCTGCAGGTCTTCGTCCGCATTACGCATCGTGACGGGGAGCGTTCCGCTCGACGACCGAGTCGCGAACGCAGTCACCATCGCGTCTCTCGCCCCGCTGAGGAACGCAATCGGCGACACGTCGGCAATCACGCCCATCAACAGAACGAGATAGGTGAAGCCGATGTGGATGACGATTGCGATAGTGACTGCCAACACGAGCTCGCCCAGCGAGGAGAACAGGCCGATACCTTCAGTGCCGATTCCGGACGCCATCAGCGCGAACACGCCGAGCACACCGAATTCGAGGACCCCTCGAACGATGACAAACATCGCTTCAGCACCCACTTCGAAGGCCTCGAACACTGAATCGACACTCTCTGCGAGTCCGCCCTGCTGGGCGCGGACGTATGTCAGCGCGATTCCGAAGACGATGACGAAGAACACCGTCGCCAGCAGATTCCCCTCTGCAAGCGCCGCGACGGGATTGTTCGGCACGATACCGAGAACGACATCCAGCAACGACGGCGGCGCTTTCGATTGCGCTTCACCGCCGCCGAATTCGAGTCCCCGGCCCGGCTGGAGCACGTTTGCAACTGCGAGGCCGATAATACCTGCGAGAGTCGTCGTCAGGGCGTAGAGACCGACTGTCGCACCGCCGATCTTTCCGAGCTTTGCGGGCGAAAGCTGCCGAATCCCGGTCAGCAGTGTGAAGACAATGATCGGGATGACCAGCATATTGAGCAGCCGAAGGAAGAGGTCGCCCACTGGCCTGACTACGGCCATCTGCTCCCCGAACGCGATACCGGCACCTGCGCCCAGTACGAAGGCGATGAAAATACGCCAGATGAGTGGGATGGACCGATACCGGCTCCATAGCGTGCGAGCGGATTGTATCATATTATAGGGCAACAGACGGTCTTATAAAAACCCGTTAGCCCCGCCAGTATGTGTGAGCGGCTATGATGCGGTCTGCTCTTACAAGATTCCGTTTGGAGCCGGGTTTACCGGTAAATGCCGAGTGCTGCTACTGATCCTCTGAAAAGATAGCAAAATGGCGGCTGTAATTCAGTTGTCTTCAGAAGCGCGAGGCCGCTGTCCCTCCGGCCTGACGGTCATTCTTACCGCCTTTCGCTCCACTGTCGATTTCTTTGAATCCGGCAGCATCGGCCACCGAGTGATAGCCTGCAGGCTCTGTTCCCGATCAGTCAGCCGGCGGACTGGTTTTCGGTTCGACGACCCGACGCAGTTCCGCTCGCAACGTTGTCCACTTCGCTGCCATGAATCCCATGAGGATGCACGCGAACCCGCCAACCGTAGCGAGTGTGACTTGCTGTCCGAGCACGAGCCAGCCGGCGAGCGCGGCGAACAGCGGAATCACGTACTCGATGAAGCTCATCTCGATAGGACCCAGCTGGTCAAGTAGCCGGAAGTACAGCAGGAAACCACCGATACCGGCGACGACGGCTAAATACAACAGCGCCGCAAACGCGGACGGCGTCCACGATGCGTCTGCAAACGACTGTCCGGGGAGCGCGAGCACGGTGACATGGAGGACAACGGCCCCGATAGCCATCAACCACGCTTGCGTGGCCAGAAACGACATTGACGGACTGGTGTCGTGCGTGACGACGGCCGGGATGGCAAATGCCAGCGCCGACGCGAACACGAGCGCGATTCCGATCGTGCTGCTGAGGAGGTTCGCCGGGTCGGGGTCAGCAATGACGATAACGCCGATGAACCCGAGTACCACGCCGACTCCCGTATTCGCGGTGAACGTGTCATCGCTGGACGCGAGCTTCGTCAGTGCGGGCGTCACGACGGGAACGAGACCGAGCAACACGGCGGCGACGGCCCCGGTGACGTACTGCTGCCCGGTGAACAGGAATACGTGGTGGACTCCGATCATGAGCGTCCCCCCAGCGAGGACGTACACGTAGTCGTCGCGCGTCTGTGGCCGTTCTAAGGAGCCTGTCACAGCCAACGCAGCAAACAGGAGAACGGAGGCAATGTCGAAGCGGGCGGCGGCGAACGGTACCGGCGGCAGGTCGGCGAGGCCGACGTCTGTCGCCATGAATGCAGTACCCCAGATTGCAGCCAGGAGGAGAAAGCAACCGGTCGTTCGATAGCGACTCATTCAATTGTCAGTCACCCCCCGACGGTAAAAGGGCCGTCGAAGCCCGTTGCAAATTGCTAGATGTTGCCACTGCGCCAGCGAACACCCGACCAGTGCTGACGGCTACGTCGTATCTGTCCGGGTAATATCGGCTGGGACCAGTACGTAACTTCGACAGCGGTCCAACTCTCACACCGCACGCTCCGTCTCCTTCAGAACGGGTGTCTGGATATACTCTCTCCCATATGACCTAGGATATAACGATTCTGAAGGCACGTATCGTAGAAAATACTGGGATAATCTATATTTTTGAGAATATCTGGCCTTTTCTGAAAAATATATGACTAAATTCTTGGAATACGGTTTTGAACCTCTCGTATATCCGCACCTTCGACGATTGTATCCGCTTCCTCGATTGCTGTCTCGGGAACGCGGTCGTCCGGGTCGAACAACACCGCGGTATCTGCCTCGGCGAACGCCTCGGTATCAGTGTGTGAATCACCGATATAGGTGATTGAAGAAGGGTTCTGTTTGGTTCGGATCTCTCTCAGTAGTTCTCCTTTCTGATCGGGACCGACACAGACATCGATACCCGAAATCCGCCCATCCTCGAACCGAAGCCAGTTTCCGCGAACAAACGCTGGCTCGTACTGCTCGAACTGCGTCGCGAGGTTCGCAACGCCGGCACTGAGAATGCCGAATCGGATATCCGTATGCTGGAGATGGTTGAGGAGGTCGACGGCACCCGCTTTCGGCTTGACGGCCCGGGTCGCGCGCTCGATGTCTGACTTGGTGATATCGTTCGCACGCCACACATCGACTGCTCCTCGACACCACTCTGCAAACGTAATTTCTCCGGCCTCGAATTGGTCCATCAGCGCCTCGGCTTCCGGTGTCGTTCCATAGAGGGTGTGCAACAGCTCAAACCCGCCGCGCTGTCGGGTGAGTGTCCCGTCGAGGTCGAACACTACCAGATGCGACATACTACCGTTCTGCAACAACCTCTATCTCAACGTCGATATCGACTGGCAATTTAACGACTTCAACAGCACTGCGTGCGGGATAGGGGGGTGACATGAGTTCACCGTACACCTCGTTCACCTCGTCGTAGTATCGCATATCCTTCACGAACACCGTCGATTTCACGACATCGTCGAGCGAAGCGCCACCGGCCTGCAGTACGGCAGCGACGTTCCGGAGTGTGCGTCGGGTCTGTTCACCGGGCGTGCCTTGGATTATCTCGCCGGTGTCCGGGTCGACTGGCCCCTGTCCAGACACGTAAATACGGTCGCCGCTAGCGATTCCCTGCGAGAACGGGCCGATACTATCAGGTGCGTCGTCAGTTGTTAGTTCTTCCATGGGTGTTAATTGGCTGTCGGCTGGTCGTTCGCGTCGTAGACTTTGTTGATGAACGATGTCGGCAGGCTCGTCGTCAATCCGCCGTCAAGCACCAGATTCTCACCGGTAACGAAACTCGACATTTCGGAGGCAAGGAACAGGGTCGTATCAGCGACCTCCCGCGGTGTGCCGAACCGACCGAGCGGATACTGGTCGAGCCAGCGCTCCCGGGCGCTGGTCTCACCGGTCCGTTCTTCCGTGTTTTCCATCTCTGCCCGCCTGTTCGCCGTTTCGATGGTCGCTGCTGAAATAACGTTCGACCGGACCCCGTGTTGTCCGTAGTGGGCGGCGATGTTTCGGGAGAGCGCCAGGAGTCCGCTTTTCGCCTCGGAGTAGCCGGAGAGCCCGATACCGAACAGGCCGTTGACCGAGCCCATGTGGATTATCGACCCGCCGCCAGCAGCGACCATCGCCGGCAGTACCTCTTTGCTCAGGAGGAATTGGCTCTTCAGGTTCAGGTCGACCATCGATTCGAAGGTCTCCTCGTCACACCGGTGCAACAGGTTGGCGGATTCGTCTGCCCCGCCAGCGTTGTTTACAAGTACCCGGATGTCCCCGAATTCTTCGATGGCCGTGTCGACAAGGTCCCGCACCGCTTCACGGTCTGTGACGTCACACTCGACCGGAACAACGCGACCCTCATGTGTGTCGGTTAGCTCCGTCGCAACCGCTTCCACATCCTCGTAGGTGCGCGAGCAGACGACGACGTCGCCACCCGCTTCGGCGAACCGGGCTGCGATTTCGCGCCCGATACCCCGCGACGCGCCAGTCACAATGGCCGGCCGGTCCGCTAGTGATAACTCTACCATGACAGGGTCACCCACGTAAGCTGCCCTATTGAAAGTTGCTCTTGTCCGCTCATGTGATTCGATACTCCTCAATGGCAGCCATATCCACAGTGATACCGAGGCCGGGTCCCTCAGGGGCTGGGAGGCAGCCGTCGCTGACCTCGAACGGTGCCTCGATGACGTCCGCTTCCCAGCCGTAGTACGTCGAATCCGGGGGCAACGAAAAGCCCGGGATGCCGGTGACCCCGTGGAGGATCGCCGCAGTCCGAATCCCCAAATCGAACGCACAGTGGTGTGTAAAGGGAACTCCGGCGTCTTCGAGGATAGCGGCCTGCTGTCGAATCCCACTGATGCCGCCGGCTGGGGTCAGGTCGATAACGCCGACATCCATCGCGCCAGCTTCCACGAGCGATTGCAGATTATGCGAGATATACGTGTCCTCGTTCGGCGCGATCGGCTGGCGGAGTCGTTGCCTGAGCCGAGCTAGCGACGTGTGTGAATCGACCCGAATCGGCTGTTCCATGTACTGTAGGTAGATTCCCGCATCTTCGAGCATCGCCCCGACCCGAACCGCCTGGTCGAGCGTCCAGCCCTGATTCGGGTCGAGTCGGAACGCTAACTGCCCGTCGACCTCATCGTGCATCGCTTTGATTCGCTCGACATCCCGTCGCCAGTCCCGCCCAGCCTTCGTTTTGAGGACAGTGAAGCCAGCTTCGAGCGCTTCTCGCGCCTTGATACGGGACTCCTCGGGTGAGAGGATGCCGAGACAGAAGGCAACGGGGACGTCAGCGGGTGCAGTACTGTTGCCATCGACGCTTTGTCGGTGTTGCTGAGCCCCCTGTGTCGGTGCTGTCCACCCGCCGAGAAGTTCGTACACAGGTCTATCGAGGGCTTTCCCGACGATGTCCCAGCAGGCCGTTTCGACGGCGGCAAAGAACATATCGACGTTGGTGTACTCGACGAACACCTGCCGGCGGAGGCGCTCGATTTCGAACGGCGACTGGCCCTCAATCATCGGGCCGACACCGTCTTCGATAATCGACTCAGTAGCCTCTGGTGACAGGAAGACACGCATCTCGCCCCAGCCGCTAATGCCTTCATTCGTGTCGACACGGACGAGGACGCGTTCCATCGACTGTAACTCTCCGTGGTTGGTCACGTACGGCCCGATTCCGAGGTACTCATCCAAGTCGGCCAACGGTACATCTACAGTTACCGCTGACACGCCGGTTATCTCCATGCCATTCTGTCGTCCGGGAACCGATATCAAAGTACCGCTTCCCCCTCTCAGCTCACTGTCTCGATGGCGGTTTCGACCCACTCCAGTGACCGCTCCGGAAGCAGTCCGTAGTTATAGAACGAGAGCCGCGGCACTCCCTTCGAGTCGAGGGTTTCCACGATATCGACCACGGTAGCCTCGTCGTCGATGGCTGGATGGCCCGGTAAGAGGCCAACGTGAAGTGGCACATCATCGATCACTGTCTCAACGGCGTTGTACGCCTCTATGACTGCGTCACGTGACGACTCGTAGGCCGGCAGACAGTAATAATCGACGTGCTCCGAGAGCGCTTGCAGGTCCGCCCCGACAATCCACTCGCGGCCGGGTTCCGGGGCACCGACGTAGTAGCCAAGCGGTGTCGTTCCCGCGGCGTCGGCCAGCGTGGCGTACAGTGATGACAACGTCTGTTCGCGGACATCGACGTACGCAGCGACGGTACTGTGCTCCGCGAGCCACTCTTCCGGTGTGCGGTCGTGTGGTACGTCGCCAGCGACAATACTGTCCAGCGCGTTGGCTACCGTCTCGCGTGCTTGTTCAGCATCGACACCCGCAGCCGTCGCATTCTCCTGACAGTGTGGACAGAAACACATCCCGAGCAGGAACTCTCCGAGCACCCCCAGCCGTGCGTGAATCTTCTGATGGTGCCATCCAAAGCCCGTCCCGTAGAAGTAATCGAACGTTTCCAGTTCGATCCGAGCGAACTCATCGCGAGACGACAGATCCGAGACCAGTGCCGAGAGATACGTCTGGACTGCGGGCTGGGACGGGCACAGGCCAAAGATCAGGTCGTCACCGTGTGCAGATTCCAGCGTGTACTCGGGGTTGGCCATCCCGAGCCGAGAGTTGTGGCAGCCGACTGTCCAGGAAGTGAGTGAAAGCTCTGACAGGCCGGCGGCGACGTCCGCGACCCAGTCCCCGTCCATCTGCTCGTACGGCACTGGTTCGAGGTCCCCGTACTCTGGCCCGGGCTCGAAATACGAACTCGCGCGGGCAAACAGCGTCCGTCGCTCCGGATTGTGTGGCGTGAATGCCTGCACAGTGTGATAGTTCGTCGCGAGGTTCAGTTCGTCAACGCCGACGCCACGCAGTCGTGTTTCCACCTTGGCCGGCCCTTCGTCAAGCAGGTCCCATGGGTACGCCCACATCGCAAATTCCATACGCGGACAACTATCGCGGCGATAATAAAAGTAGAGGCGGTTACTCCTTGACTGCGCCAGCCGTCATGCCAGCCACGATATACTCCTCTAGGAAGGCGAACAGAATTAGGAGCGGGATGATACCGATAACAGAGACGGTGAGCATCATCCGCCAGTCGGTCTGCAGCGCACCGACCATCGAGAAGACACCGCGCGGGATGTTGTACTTCGCACTGTCAGTGAGGAAGGTGAGCACGAACAGCAGCCGATTCCACGCGTAGAGGAAGGTGTAGGTGACACTGGCGACAAGCGCTGGCTTCGTCAGCGGGAGCACGATCTTCGTGAGGATCTGCAGTTGGCTCGCGCCGTCGATACGCGCTGACTCTTCGAGCGCGACGGGGATTGTCTTGAAATACCCGTACAGCATCCAGACGTTGAACGGCAGTGTGAACGCCGCCGCCGGGACGATCACAGCCAGATAGGTGTTGAACAGTCCCATCTGGGAGATAACGTCGAAGAGGCCGACGATTAACACGACCGGTGCGAACATCTGTACGACCAGCACGGAGAGGAGAAAGGTCCGTTTCCCCACGAAGTCGTTCCGGGCACACGAGTACGCGGCCGGTATCGCCAACAGCAGCGTCAACACGACCGTCCCTACCGAGATGATGAAGCTATTCCCGACCCAGAGCAACACGTCGGTCTGTGTCCAGACCTGCAGATACGCCTGGACGCTGGGGTCGCTGGGGACCAGTGTCGCTGGCGCAGCGAATATCTCCGATTCCGGCTTGAGCGTACTCGAGAACATCGCGTAGAACGGCAACATCATGAGCCCGAGCAGTCCGATCAGCACGCCGTAGAGGCGAACCTTTCGAAGACTGCTCCGGTCGTGGCCTGCCATCGTCATAGCTCGTCACCCCCGCGCGTGTAGATGCGCAGGTAGATGATGGCAAAGACGAACAGGAACAGGAACCCGATGACACTGTAGGCGGCTCCGCGCCCGAGGTTCCCGTTCTGGAGGCCCACCTGATAGATGTGAATGACGAGCGTTGCTGTCGAACTGATCGGCCCCCCACCGGTCATCGTCCAGATGACGTCGAAGCTGACGAACGTCCAGATTGTCGACAGCAGCGTGGCAATCAGGACGACGCTTTTCAGCTGTGGGAGCGTGATGTACCGGAACTGATGCCACTTCTCGGCACCGTCGATGGCAGCTGCCTCGTACAGTTCCTGGGGTATCGATTGCAACCCCGCAAGGAAGATGATTGCCATGAACGGTGTCCCAATCCAGATATCAGCCACGACGACGCCGAGCCACGCCAGACTCGGATTTCCGAGGATACCGATACCCTGTTCGATGATGCCGAGTTTCAGCAAGATCGCGTTGAGGTAGCCAAACTGCGGGTGCTCTATCCAGCGAAACACCACAGCGGAAATCGCGTAGGGAATCCCCCACGGAATGAGAAACGCCGTGCGGAAGAACTTCCGACCGCGGATATCTCCCTTGAGGTGAACGGCGATGAGCAGTCCAAGCAGTGTCTTGCCCGCGACACCGGCGACGACCCAGCGACCGGTCTGCCAGAGCAGTCGGTAGAAGATGTCGCTGTTGAATATTTCGACGTAATGCTGGAGTCCCACGAACGTCTCAATGTTTGAGTCGGCGGGTGACTGGTACAGTGACAGCCGGAACGTCTCGATAATCGGGTATCCGACGACGGCCAGCAGGAACACCGCTGCGGGGGCGATGAGGAGGTACGCGCGGCTATTGCGCTGGACATACGCCAGCCCTCGTTCGAGACGCGAGTTATCAGATGTTTCGGTGTATTCCTCTGCCAGACTCATCCCTGTCTGTCACTCCATGGCATCTTCGAGATCACTCTGGGCATCGTTGAGCGCTTTTTGTGGTGACTTCCGGTCCGCCAGTGCTTCCTGAATGGCCTGGACCATCCGGTCGTTGAATTCGCTGAAGTTACTGAGCTTCGGTCGGGCACGGGCGTACTGCCCTGCCTCGACGAACGGTCCCCAGTTCTTCGATTCTGAGAAGTACGAGCGCTCCCCGACGGCTTCGACGACGGGGAGGAACCCTTTCTCCTTCGAGTACTGGAACCGCCGCTCTTCGTCGAAGTAGAACCGGATCAGGTCCCGGGCGAGGTCCTTGTGTTCGCTCTGACTCAGGATTGCGAGCGTGTCGATAGTAAAGAGGCTGTACCGGCCCTCTGGGCCACGCGGCACCTGCACGATACCGTAGTCGAAGTCGACGTCACCGTTTTCCTTCGCGGCGGTGATGTTGAGTCCCGTGTACACGTGCCCGATAACCATCCCGAGGTCACCGTTCTCGAACAGCTGACGGATGTCCTGCCGGGTCGAGGAGAGCGGCGATGACTGCGTGACGTTGTGTTCGAGATGGAGGTCGGTGTACAACGAGAGGGCATCGACAGCGCCACTGGAGTTCACGACCGGCATTCCCTCGTCGTTGACGAGGTCTGCGCCGTGTGACCAGTGGTAGTGGTAGTACTGCGACCCGGTTTCGATTGCGTCGGCCCCTGCAAGGCCCAGTGCTGGAACGCTCCCATCACTGTCGCGGATCTGCGTTGCGGCATCCAGCATATCCTGCCACGAGTCGAGCGATGGGTCTTCGGGGTCGAGCCCCGCCGCCTCGAAGACATCCTTGTTGTAGTAGAGACACTTGTTCGAGGCGGCCCACGGCACGCCGTAGTGGGAGCCGTTGTACATCGTCCCTTCGGCCACGCCGTCGTAGAACTGTTCACCGAACTCCCCGTCCATCATGCCATCGAGCGGTTCCAGCGCGTTTTTGCCCACGAGCTGGGGGATCCAGCGCGCAGGCCACCGACTGACATCGGGTGCTTCGCCGCCGTCGACGCGGTTGTTCACGGTTTGCCGTGCGTTGTCCCACGTAACGCTGGTGAACTCTACGTCGACGTCGTGTTCGTCCTCGAAGGCCGCATTGTTCTCCTCGAAGAACTGCTTGATGTTGTCCCCGACGCCCATCGTGAGGAACTGCACGCTCTGCGTACCGCCGTCGCCGCCATCACCGCCGCTTTCGCTGTCACCCTCACCACCGTCACTGCCGCTCCCACCGTCGCCGCTGCACCCGGCGATGGCGATGGCGCCGCCTGCGCCAAGCGCCTGGAGAAGCCGTCGGCGGTCGATACTGTCCTCGACAGACCTGTCGTTGTTATCGGGCTGCATCGTTAATGTCACCTATTTCCATGTACATAATTCTTTGTGTTGTGTCGCTCATTGGTCAGGCATTGTTCTCGTGGATCGCGGTCATGAGGGCCGCGAGTTCGTCGCCGATGACCGAGCGTATTCGTTCGCCTGTTTCTGCGCTCGCCTGCTTCGGCGTCCCGATAGCTCCGGATGAGGAATACTCGTCGAACGAGCGGTAGACGGAGACGGTACCTCCGTCGAGCAAGTCTTGCCCGCCCCAGCTGTAGTGTTCATCCATCGGTTCACCGTCACGGACCGCCGGGTCGCCCACGAGGTCTGGTCGGAGCGCGAGCATGAGGGACGTCTCGAACTCACCGCCGTGCGCCATCCCCCCGGTCTCGGTCGTTCGGAGCTCCTCGATTCTATCCGACGCAAGGTGAAAGTACGTTGTTCCGAGGACTTCCGCATCAGTGTCGACGCCCACGGTACTCACGACGGCGTCGATGAGTGAACTGTTCCCGCCGTGGCCGTTGACGAACAGCACCGCGTCGAATCCGTTCTGGATGCCAGCGTGTGCGATATCCTCAAGTGTCGCTCGCAAGTGCGCGAATTCGAGTGAGAGGGTCCCACCGAACGACAGATGGTGTGGTGAGAACCCGCTCCAGACCGGCGGTGTCACGACGACAGGAACGCCATCTAGGCGCTCGATAGCAGTGTCGACCATCGCCTCGACGAGGAGTGTGTCGGTGATGACTGGGAGGTGGTTCCCGTGCTGTTCGACGCTTCCGACGGGAATAACAAGGACCGAGCCCGGCTGTTCGCCGACACCTCGGATCTGACTCGCAGTCATTCCAGCCCACTCGCTCTCTTTCCGTCCGATAGTATCGTACAACATATTACACTGATTCTGTCCGCTGTGGCTGATTCAGTTCCACTCGCTCGCCATCGGGACCAAACAGATGCATATCCTCTGTATGAAACCCGAGCGCGATTTTGTCGCCCCGCTCCGGACGGTATTCGCTATCGACCCGGGCGACGACTTCTTTCGATCCGCCCCCAGTCTCCAGATAGAGGAAGTTGTCAGAGCCCATTGGTTCCACGACATCGACGACTGTCTCGATGTACTCCCCAGCGTCTCCGGCGACGAAATCCTCCGGCCGTACGCCCAGCGTGTACTCCCCGTCCGGAATATCGACGTCGACCGTGAACTCGACAGTCGCCGAGTGCAGCGTCGCGCGCCCGCCGCTGTTAGTCACACTCACTTCGAAGAAGTTCATCGACGGTGATCCGATGAACCCCGCAACGAATTTGTTGTTGGGCTCATCGTAGCAGCGTTCCGGTGGCGCAACCTGCTGGAGTTCCCCCTGATTGAGAATCACGATACGGTCGGCCATCGTCATCGCTTCCGTCTGATCGTGCGTAACGTAAATTGTCGTCACGTCAAGCTCTTCTTGAATCCGCTGTATCTCCGTGCGCATCTGTGTCCGAAGCTTGGCGTCGAGATTTGACAGCGGTTCATCCATCAGAAACACCTCCGGGTCGCGGACGATAGCCCGCCCGAGCGCGACGCGCTGTTGCTGGCCACCCGAGAGTTGTTTCGGTAGGTCCTCCATGAGGTCCGAAATCTCCAGCAGTTCGGCAGCCTCGGTCACGCGTTGCTCGATCTGATCATCGTACTCGCCTGACAGCCGGAGCCCGAAGGACATGTTATCGCGCACGGTCATGTGCGGATACAGGGCGTAACTCTGGAACACCATCGCAATGTTCCGGTCCTGTGGACGGACGTCGTTGACGACGTCCTCGCCGATGGCGATCTCGCCGTCGGTGACTGTTTCGAGCCCGGCGATCATCCGAAGCGTGGTCGACTTCCCACACCCGGATGGTCCGACAACGACGACAAACTCCCCATCCTCGACGGCCAGAGAAAGGTCTTCGACTGCAAGGACGTTGTCGTCGTATACCTTGCTGACGTTTGATAGTGTAACTTCGCTCATACCGAGTAGAAGAAGCATCGCAATCATCATTAATAAATGTTGGTAGTACTTGCACAGTTAGGTAGACCGATCACATCGAAACCGGTAGCACCATGCGGAGTAACGCCCGGTTTGACCGCGTAGCCGGCGGTTCTGAACCGAGGCCAAAACGTCACACCCGTACGTACGAACCCACTCCGTGATACAGAAGACGGAGCAGAGAACTGCTTCCTCGCGGGAAATGGGATATCAGAGCGGTTCCAATCACTTTCAACGAGATTGAAAGCCACCTGTTGCGCTCGTGTAGAACAGACGAATGTCACAAAACGACGCTAGAGGAACTGTAACTGCTGAATTAGGGTCCGAGTCACCCGGCCCGCATCTTCATGTGATGTGTTGCCACTCTTCGCGAGTGGCGAGGTTGTAAAAAATAACATCCGTACTCCTGTTAGAATGGGCTATACCAGTTGACAGTACCATTTTCCAACGTGATGGGAAACGTTTTGGCTCTCGGCGGAATCTATTTCAGCCTGCAAAAAAAAGCGCATCTATGCCCTCGCAAAACAAGAAAACGATCAGTGCGGTCGAGACAACGCTGGATATTCTCGCCGCGCTCGAAAAACGTGAACCGGTCGGTCTCTCAGATCTTGCGTCTCATCTGGATATTCCCACAAGCACTGTGTTTATTCACCTCAACACACTCGTCCAGCGTGATTACGTGGTCAAGGAATCCGGGCAGTATCGCCGGTCTTTCCGCTTTCTGGAGCTCGGTGGCAGTGTTCGGCAGAGACTGGATATCGGCCGACTGCTTCGCAATAAAGTTGAAGACCTCAGCAGAGAAACTGGCGAGATTGCTGGTGCCGGCATCGAGGAGAACGGACAGCGGGTCATCCTCTACAGAAGTTCGGGCGGAAAAGCTGCGGGCGACGAAATCCCGATCGGTAATCATACCGAGATGCACTGGACATCGCTGGGCAAAGTTATTCTGGCACATCTTCCGGTGGAAAAACGAAACGAAATCGTTGCTGACCATGGGCTTCCGAAAGGGACTGACAACACGCTGTCATCCCGGGCCGCTCTCGAAGCAGCCCTCGAGCGAATCCGTGACCAGGGCTATGCGATAGACGATGAAGAGCATCTCAGGGGCGTTCGAGGTGTCGCCGTTCCGATATTCAATGACGAACAGGAAGTCATGGTCTCCCTTGGTATCACTGGCCCCAGAGATAGATTTACCTCTAGGTATATGGCGAATCTGTTAGAGATACTTCGATATACGAAAAACGAAATCGAAGTTCGAAGCCAATACTACGAATACAGTACTATAGACGGATAGACGGGTGGCTGACGTTGAAGCACGATATTGCATACATAAAATTAGAGAATTAGTGACAGCCTGGACGGAGTTTAATCACCAAAATTCGTTACGTGGCTATTGGGCCCTTCCGGTTCCAACTCTAAATCCCGTGTTTCGACCCAACTGTTTCATATAATCGAACTGGGAACCATCGTTGGGAAGCCATCTGAGTCCCTTTCTCACACTGATTGCGCGACTAGTTCTCGGGTCCGACCACGCCCCATATAACGTCTGTACTTCTGTTATTTCTCTTCCGATGCCAGCAGGGTACATCGACACTATTTCGCTCAATCGAACTAGCCCCACAGATATTGTTACACGCTCACACAAAACATAATAGCGTATGACAATTTACAATTCTGGTTTTGCTCTACCGAACTACTAAATCCCATCAGACGCACAACTGATATATGTCCGTCGATACCACGGAACTATCGATCGAGATTATCGATATCGTCTCCGACCGTGACGGTGCACGGCTTCGGGACATCGTCGAAGAGGTAGACGTGGCCAAGAGTACTGCACACAAGCATCTCACCACGCTCCGCGATAGCGGCTTTCTGGTCAAACGCGGCGAAATATATCAGGTCGGGTTGCGGTTCCTGAATTACGGCGAGCAGGCACGAAGTCGATGGCCCGGTTACCCGCACATCGAGGAAGCAATCGCAGCTCTCACCGAACGCACAGAGGAAGAGTGTGACTTCGTGGCTCCGGACCGTGGCAGGGTTATCACAATCGCCGAGTCCTATCACAAGTGGGCAAAGTTCGGGGATACGACTACTGAGGGGCCATCGAAGGAGTATCGGGCCAGGACTGGGTCGTATTATCATATGCACGCGACCGCCTCTGGGCTGGCAGTGTTAGCCACCTATTCCAGGTCCCGCGTCGAAGACGTTATCGAGCGGTGGGGGCTCCCTGCACGGACTGACCACACGATCACGTCGCGGGAAGAGTTGCACGCCGAACTGGAGCAGATTCGAGAACGCGGCTACGCTGTCGACGACCAGGGGTACACTGATGGGATGCGAAGCATCGGGAAAGCTGTTCACGGGCCGGAGGGGGACGTGATTGGCGCGCTCAGTGTCTCGGGACCGACGTATCGGGTTGATGGGATGGTTCTCGAACAGGAAGTTCCGAATGCGCTCAGGGATGTCGTCGACGAACTTGAAGAGCGCCTCCGAACGACGAGCTAATCTTGGCAGCGCGTTTCGTAACAACACCCTGTTTTCTAGCCACCGACTACTAGTCCGTCTCTGGCTGCAACATCCCACTTCATCTCTTCCCAAGCGATGCTTTCTGCTGGAATCGCGGACTGTGGTTGTATCAGAGTGGGGGTATCGAAGGTAGTTTTTTATAATATGCGTGGAATATGTGCGTATAGCAATGTGTGGCAATAACGAGCATACCGAGAGCGAACCGATCCGACAGTCTGGAACCAGCCGTCGACGGTTCCTGACCGCCACCGGAGCCGGAACCGTCGGAGTGTTCGCTGGCTGCGCTTCGTTAGCCAGCGATGACGGCGACGGTGGGACTGGTGGTGAAAGTGGCGGTGCCAGCACGGGCGACAGTAGTAGTGGCCAGGATTTCAGCGGTGAGACACTGCGCGTAATGGTCTGGAGCGGGAACTACGCTGACCGCTTCGAAGAAACGATAAAGCCGATGTACGAGGAGCGGACTGGTGGTCGATTACAGGTCAACCGCGGCTGGAACGAGATCCTGGCGAAAATCAGATCAGCACCGGCGGAGCAGCCGCCGTTCGATGTCACCATCACAGAGGGGTATTTTTACCTCCTTGGTCGCAACGATGACCTGTTCTTGCCGGTACGAGAGGAGAACGTGCCGAATCTGGACGGCGTCATCGATTATTACACTGACTTCCGAACCACGGAGTTCGGCGTCCCCGTCGACGGTGCACCGACGACGCTCATCTATCGAAACGATCTAGACTTCGAACCGACCACTTGGGCCGACCTTGCCGCCCCAGAAGCCGCCAACGGAAATGGAATCGGCATCGACAAAGGGTTCTGGTGGTTCCCGCAGCATGACGCTGCTGTCGCGATGGATGAAAAGGAGCTTGCCGGGGAAGTGTACGATGAGGACCTCTCGATGAACGTGTTTGACTATATGAAAGAGCAGTGGAACATCCAGGGCTGGGCGTCTTCCGGGGAAGACATCTGGCAACTGTTCGCGAACGGCATTATCGACCAC
Source organism: Haloarcula sp. CBA1127 (assembly GCF_001485575.1). Taxonomy (NCBI): domain Archaea; kingdom Methanobacteriati; phylum Methanobacteriota; class Halobacteria; order Halobacteriales; family Haloarculaceae; genus Haloarcula; species Haloarcula sp. CBA1127. The sequence goes on along the minus strand of NZ_BCNB01000002.1, from coordinate 330,014 downwards.
GCGCAGTGGTACTACGAACAGACCGCGTACGATATTGACGACTATCCTGACCTGAGCCACACCGCACCGGACAGAAACAGCGGTTTCGTCAACCACTGGTGTCCGGTCCGTGGCACTGACAAACGGCGGATGGCGGAGGACTTCTTGAATTTCCTGCTGGACGCCGAGACCCAGACACGGTGGTCGGAAAACAGCCCGACGTTGTTTACGAATACGGACATGGAATACGCGACTGAGAAACTCAACGAGGACCTCCCCAACAACAGTGACGAAGCAGCGCTCGTCGCTTGGCCGGAGTTCGATTACATCAACTCGAACTTTGACAGCTTCAACCAGCGGATCTCGGAGATGGAGGCGAGTTCGAACTAGCGATGTCGGGACCGATGTTTACAACGGACCAGTGTCTCAGTGGCCAACACGAATTGCATAATTCATGTCGGAGATAGAACTACAGAACCTCTCGAAATCGTTCGGCGATATCGATGCGGTGACAGACGTTTCCCTGTCTGTTCGAGACGGGGAACTGCTGTGCTTACTCGGTCCCAGTGGCTGTGGCAAGTCGACGACGATGCGAATGATCAGTGGGCTGGAGACACCGTCGTCCGGGACGGTCTACATCGGAGATGCGGACGTGACCGACGAACCGGCCTACGACAGGGACACCTCGATGGTGTTCCAGAACTGGGCGCTGTTCCCGTACAAGACCGTACTCGAGAATGTTGCGTTCGGTCTCAAGATGCGTGGCATGGGAAAACAGCAGCGGCGTGACCGCGCCAGTGAGATGCTGGACCGCGTCCACATGGACGGGTATGAAAGTCACAGTCCAACTGACCTCTCGGGTGGCCAGAAGCAGCGTGTCGCGCTGGCACGGTCGCTGGCAGTGGACCCTGACGTGCTACTGCTCGATGAACCCCTCTCGAATTTGGACAAGCGATTGCGTGAGGAGATGGAGATCGAACTGAAAGACATTCACGAAGAGTTTCAGAAGACGTTCGTTCACGTCACACACAATCAGGACGAAGCGTTCACCCTTGCTGATCGTATCGGCATAATGAACGATGGGCGACTGGTGCAGGTCGGGGAGCCGAATGAGGTGTATCGGGACCCGAAAAACAAGTTTGTCGAGGAATTCCTGGGTGATACAAACTTCGTCAGTGGTACTGTAAGCGACATTGACGGCCAGTACGGCTACCTGGTGACGGAGTTCGACTCGGAGATCCGTGTACCGGTGACTTCGAAAATCCAGCCCGAAGCGTCCCTTACTGTCTCGCTCCGTCCCGAGTTCATGCAAATAGCTCCTCTCACCGATGACTCAACCCGGGCATCCCACCAGACCCGTGCCGACGGTAACGGCGGTGGTGGTGTTTCCGGGACCGTAGAGAGCACTATTTATCGCGGCTCCAGCATCCGCCATGTCGTCGACATCGGCGGGGAGCAACTGTTCGTCGAACAGAGCGTTACTGACCACTCAGCAATTGACGAGGGAGATACGGTGGAGCTCAGCTGGGATATCGATGACATACTGGTGTTCCGTCCCGACGGCACGAGAGTGAGGGACCGACAATGAGTGTCGACTCCCGAACGACTGTGTTAGACCGCCTCTGGTCGCCGTTCGAAGGGCAATCCGGCTCTCGCCGCTCGTTGTTGCTGATGAGCCCACTGATCCTGTTCGAGTTGCTGGTGTTCGTGGTTCCGTTTCTGTTGTTGGTTCGCATCAGTTTCAGCGAACAGTCACAGGGCCTCCCGTATGCCGAGGGGACGTTCTCCATCGCATCGTACGTGCAGGTCCTCCAGTCTGAGTTGCTCCAGGGAATCATCGTGTATTCGTTCAAGCTCGGCATCATTGCGACGCTACTCACAGTCGTCCTCGCGGTTTTCTATGCATATGCCACCTGGCGCGCGAGCGGGGTGCGGAAATCGGCTCTGTTATTTTCGGTTGTGCTGCCGCTACTGACGACACTCGTAATCAAGACGTACGTGTGGGTTCCGTTGCTGGCTCCGAACGGGACGGCCAACAGCCTCCTGCTCGCAGTCAGCCTCATTCAGGCACCCCTGCAGATAGTCCCGAACACGCTTGGCGTCGTCATCGGACAAGTATATATCGTCTTCCCGTATGCGATGCTGGCCATTTACAGCGTCCTGACAACCGTTGAATGGGAGCTTGTCGAGGCGGCCAGGGACCTCGGAGCCAGCCGAACCCGGTCTTTCTTCGCGGTCGTTCTGCCAGAGATTATGCCAGGAATCACCGTCGCGACTGTTATCTCCTTTGCCTGGAGCGTCGGCGCGTATTCCGCACCGGCGCTGCTCGGTGCAGGGAGTGACCGTCCGTTCGCGCTCGAAGTGCAGGAGCAGATGCTAGTCAATTTCAACTGGCCGATAGCCACTGCCCTCTCGACGGTAATGCTCGTCCTGATGTTCGTGAGCATTCTGGTCATCTACACTGTTCTCGGTCGCTTTGGGGGTGACGTTACGAATGCCACGTAACGTTGAACGGCTGGGGACGGCAGCGTTCCGCATCGGCTACATAGCGATATTCGTCGTCATGTTGTTACCGCTGGGGATTGTCATCGCGACGTCCTTCTCTGCGTCGGGGAACCTACAGTTCCCGCCGCAAGCGCTCTCCGTGAAGTGGTACAGCGCGTTCTTTGCTGACGTGGTGTGGCTGCGAGCGTTCGACAATAGTCTCGTCGTCGGTGTCGGAACGACGGTCGTCGCTACGTTCATGGGGATCACGGCGGCGTTCGGTCTTGAAGCACACAGAGGCCGGTTCGGTGATATCCTGACGCCCATCGTCATTCTACCATTGCTCATTCCGCCGGTCATCCTTGGGGTGACGCTGCTTGTGTATTTCAGCAGGCTTGGGTTTCGGTCGTCGTATCTCAGCATCATCTTGGCCCACAGTCTCTGGGCCACCCCGCTCGTGTTCTTTGTGATGCAGTCCGTCTTCCAGCGGTTCGACTGGCAACTGCGCGACGCTGGGATGGACCTTGGGGCGAATCCGATCCGAGTGTTCATCCACGTCATTCTGCCGAACGTCAAAAGCGGGATACTCGTTTCTGCGCTGCTGGCGTTCATTATCAGCCTGCAGGAGTTCGTGATGGCGCTGTTCCTGTCGAACTATCAGACGCAGACGATTCCCGTGCTGGCCTGGAACTCCCTGCGCCAGTCCCTTACGCCCATCGTCAGTGTCGTCTCGACATTCCTCATCCTCATCTCCGTTGTCGGGCTTCTCGCCGCCGCTCTCGCCACAAATATCGAATTCGTGGCGAAACGGTTGTCCTGAATTTTCAGGGAGACGTTTCGATTGTGATGCTGCCGGACTAACAGGTAAAACTGAATTTCTGAGATTGCTATATTTCTGGTCCAAGACTAAATGACGATGCCGCTACTAAGTAATTCTCAAAAAATTATATATCACCCAATCTGAAGAGCAGATCGGGAAAATGTTTTTATAATGTGGTACCGTCACACAATATGTATGCGAGCAGCTGTGTTAGAGGAGTACGAGGAGCCGCTAGCTATCAGAGACGTCGAACGCCCGGACCCGGACCCGGATGGCGTCGTCGCTACGGTCGACGCCTGCGGTGTCTGCCGGAGCGACTGGCACGGATGGGTCGGCAACTGGGACTGGTTTGATTATAAGCCACCGCGGGGCCATATTCTCGGCCACGAACCGTCGGGGACGGTCGTCGAAGTCGGCGAGAATGTTGACACAGTCAAAGAAGGGGACACGGTCGCCATCCCGTTCAATTTCGCCTGTGGCCACTGTCACGAGTGCCGTGTTGGCTATGAAAACCTGTGTGAGAACCATCTGGGGCTCGGCTTCCAGCCCGGAGCGCCGGGGGCCTTTGCCGAAGAAGTCCCGATTCCGAACGCCGACATCAACGCTGTGAAGCTCCCAGATGGTGTGGACCCTGTCGAGGTCGCTGGCATGGGGTGCCGATTCATGACATCGTACCGTGGAATGGCCCATCAGGCCGACGTGAGTCGCGGCGAGTACGTCGTCGTTCAGGGGCTTGGTGGTATCGGACTGTCGGCGGTCCACATCGCGGACGCACTGGGTGGAAACGTCATCGGTGTCGACCTGATGGACGAGAAACTCGAAATGGCCGAAGAGCTCGGGGCCATTGACACCGTCAATGCAGCTGAAGAGGACGATGTCGTACAGGCGGTCCGAGATATCACGGACGGCGGCGCGCACGTCTCTCTAGACGCACTGGGGATTGAGGAGACCTGCCAGAACGCTATCGAATCGCTTAGAACGCGCGGGCGACACGTCCAGATCGGTCTGACGACGAAAGAACAGCGAGGGTACAACTCGCTGCCCACGGATACAATCGTGATGAACGAGATTCAGGTGCAGGGCTCCAGCGGCCTCCCGCCGTCGAAGTACGGTGAGATGTTCCGGATGGTCGAGAACGGCAAGCTCGACCCCGGTGCCGTCATAACCGACAAAATCGGTCTGGAGGGCGTTAGCGACGAACTGGCTGCCATGACCGACTACGAGACAATTGGGATTCCCGTTGTCAACGAGTTCGCCTGAGCTATGCCTGACAGCGAGACGCGAACCGCTATACGGGAGCGACATCTGGAGGCCCATGAGGACGCGCTGGCGGACATCGTTATCGAGCCGTGGATAGATGGGGCCTCTGTCTCGGGTTCAGAGACGATTCCGACGCGCGATCCAGTCATCGACGAACCGATAACGACAGTCCCGGTCTGTGATGGCGACCTAGTCAACCAAGCCGTGCAAGTCGCTTGGGGCGGCTTTGAAACATGGAGTGACCGAACACCCACGGAAAGATCCCAGCGCCTTTCGGAGTGGGTTGACGTCTTGGAGGCACACCTTGACGAACTGGCCCTGTTAGAGTGTCTTGATACTGGCAAGCCACTGAGTGAAGCGCGCGGCGAAGTCGAAGGCGCGCTCAGGACGCTCGAATACTACGCGGCAGTAGCCAGGACACAACAGGGAAGTCAGATTCCGGCACAGGGGGACCTCCATATGTACACGAGAATGGAGCCATACGGGGTTGTCGGACAGATCACGCCCTGGAATTTCCCCGCGTGGGCGGCTGCATGGAAGTTTGGGCCTGCTTTGGCCGCCGGCAACTGTTCTGTCCTGAAGCCATCCGCGTACACCCCGTTAACAACGGTCAGGATGGCACAGCTCTCAGATGGGATCTTCCCTGACGGCGTCATCAACGTTGTCACCGGTGGTGGGTCGACGACTGGGGCCACACTAACTGAACACGAAGATGTCCGGAAGCTCTCGTTTACTGGGAGTGGCAGCGTCGGCCAGGAAGTCATGCAGACTGCCGCCGCCCGTATCGCTCCCGTGACGCTCGAACTGGGCGGGAAGTCGCCGCTCGTTGTCTTTCCTGATGCGGACATGGAAACGGCTGTCGACGCTGCCGCAGCAGGCGTCTACTACAGCACCGGTGAGATCTGTGACGCACTGTCCAGAGCAATCGTCCACGAAGACATCCACGACGAGTTCGTCGACCGACTGGTGGCCCGGGCTGAATCGTACACGCTCGGTGACCCGCTCGATGATGAGACGACGCTGGGGCCGTTGACCAACGAGGACCAGTTTGAGACGGTGTCGGACTATGTCACCATCGGCCGAAACGAGGGTGCTACGCTCGTCACTGGCGGCAGTGCCCCGGAGAACCACGCTCTCGCCGACGGCCATTACGTTGCACCGGCTGTGTTCACAGATGTCGAGCCCGATATGCGAATCGCGCGCGAAGAAATCTTTGGCCCCGTCCAGACTGTCCAGTCGTTCAAGACGTATGACGAGGCCGTCGCGCTGGCGAACGATACGGAGTTCGGCCTTGCTGGCGGGGTCGCGACAGAATCGACTGATATCGCCCACCAAGCTGCCGCAGACATAGATGCAGGCGTCGTCTACATCAATGCGTACGGACCGATCCGACCCGAAGGTCCGTACGGCGGGTTCAAGGAGTCGGGTATCGGCCACGACCTCGGCAGGGCGGCGGTAGAGCAGTATCAGCAACCCAAAACGGTGTACGTCAACCTCGACAGCCCCGAAATCTGACGCTAGAATGCCGCAAAATCCGGCGGTCGACCCTTTTCAACGATATTCTAGCGTCTTTGGAACCGATATCCCGGTGGGGAAGTGGAGTCTCCTCGACTTGCCCGATGGAACACACTGATCTGATGTGATAGCCAACCCTGGAGACTCAATACAAATACTGAATCACGTATCACCTCTCGCGAGTATAAACATATCTGGCACAGTTCTTTTCAATACGGCTCCACAGAATACTGAGTTTAGACTAATCGGCGGTATAAACGGAAAGATAAAACGAAAACCGGGAAATACCAGGCCCTATTTCTATGTTTACTCCTATAATATGGGTGGGCGTCTATATATCCGATTGCTTTCCTGTTTCTGTTTGTGGTCGTGCCACGGGTTCCACGTTCATGCTACGCCGCACTCGGCAACCACTCTGTTGTATCATCCGCTTCAGGCCCCATGGTTTCAATACGCCCTGTTATCTCATTCGCAAACAGTGACTCTCAGTCGCCACCGCTCCTCACCAGGCAGTTTTTTCGGTGTTGTTCGGGAACTGTTCGCTAGACGTTCGCCACTCGAACTGGCTGCGCTTCTCACTTCTCGCTCCGATGCCAACTACGACAGTGCGATGACCGAACGCTCCCCTCTGACAGAATGACACCACAGGCTACTGATTCCGATATGTCGGATGCCACTGCTGAGACATCTGTCCGCACAGCCAACTCGACGTGGTGGCTCGTGGCTGGTGCGAGCCTGATTTCGATGGGACTGGCTGCCTACGAGATCGTTCCCGCAAGCGTTACACCGCTTATTCAGGACTCACTACAGGTCGGGCCAACAGCTGCCGGCCTCTTGGTCGGAGTCATGTTCGGGACCGCTGTCGTCGTCAGCCTCCCTGCTGGTGCTGCGCTGGACCGGACCGATTCGAGAACTGCGATGGCACTTGCGGTGGGCATATTAGTCGTCGCTGGGGTGTGGGGCTGGCGAGCCGGTCGGCGTGGCCAGTACGAGGCAATCATTGCATCACGCGTACTGGGGGGCACCGCGTATGTCGTCGTCTGGAACGCCGGCATCGACATGGTAAGCCGGGCGGTCGATGGTTCGCACCGCGCAACAGCAGTCGGCATCTTCACCGCCAGCGGGCCGGTCGGCTTCGCGCTCGGACAGGGAACTGGGCCGCTCATTGCCCAGCGGTTCGGCTGGCCGGCTGTCTTTCTGGCCTTCATTGCCCCTGCAATTGTGGGCCTGGCAGTGTTCTGGCCAGCGAGCCGCGGGCACGGCGGGAGCAGAGGCGATGCCCCATCGTTGCGAGAATTCGGGGCAGTACTGCGGAGCCCGAGTGTCTGGCTTGTCGGAGTCCTCGGCTTCCTTGGCTACGCGCTGTACCTGTTCGTGAATAGCTGGGGCTCGTCGTACCTCACGCAGGGTCTGGACTTCTCTCTGGCCGTGAGCGGGCTCGTCGTTGCCGTATTCCCCGCTGTTGGGGTGATATCTCGAATCAGCGGCGGCCTCATCTCGGACCGGGTCTTCGACGGCCGACGGCGACCGGTCGTGCTGTGGTCGTTCGGTCTTGCCGCTCCGCTTCTCCTCGGGTTTACGCAGTTTCGCTCGCTGGCACTACTTGTTGCTGTCCTCCTGCTGATCGGGTTTGCGGTCCAACTGACGCTTGGCCTCTCGTTTACGTACGTCCGCGAACTCGTTGACCCACGCGTCGCTGCAACGGCGGTCGCGTTCCAGACTAGTATTGGCCTTGCGGGGGCGTTTGTTGCACCGATTGTCGGCGGCGCCGTGGTGAACAGAGCTGGATTCGAGCCGGCGTTTCTACTGGCTGGCGCGGTTGCCGTCGCCGGTATCATCGTCGCTTGGCAGGCTCCAGAACCGGGACGCCAGTAGGATAGGGCGCTCAACCCCGTCTCTCACGATACGCTTCTAAGACCGCGACCCAAGATATCGGCTCAACTGATTTGTCGCTGGCCTGTGAATTGGAAACCAATGCCAGCCGAATCGTTCACACTCGCGGCCGCGCAGGTAGAGCCCGTCTACCATGACAAGGAGGGAACGCTGGACAAGACATGCCGGTACATCGAGCAGGCGGGTCGGGACGGTGCGGACATCGTCGTCTTCCCGGAGACGTACTTCCCGGGATACCCATACTGGCGAGGCAGCGTCTCTATCTCCAGGTGGACTGATCTGATGGTGGACCTCCAGAAGCACAGTCTCCACGTTGACGACGAGGCTATCGAGATACTCGGCGAGGCAGTCGCGGAAGCAGACCTCACGCTGGTGCTGGGGACGAACGAAGTCAGCGACCGGCAGGGCAGCGAGACGCTCTACAATTCGCTGTTTTATTTCGACAGTACAGGGGAACTGATGGGTCGCCACCGAAAACTGATGCCGACCCACGAGGAGCGTGCCATCTGGGGGCGTGGCGACCCGTCGAGCCTAGCCACCTACGAAACGGATGTCGGCCGACTCGGCGGGCTCATCTGCTATGAGAACCATATGACGCTCTCGAAAGCGGCGCTGACCGCAATGGGTGAGGAGATACACGCTGCTGTCTGGCCCGGTTTCTGGGAACAGCACGGTCATCCTGGAGACAAAACCCGAGCGGAGACGAGCGAAGCCGTGGATACCTGTGATATCTATCCTGCCATGCGTGAGTACGCCTTCGAAACCCAGTCGTTCGTCGCTGCGTGCTCGGCGTACATGAGCGAGGCTGTGCCGGACGGATTTTCGGAGGACGAACTCGGATTCAACGTCGCAGCGGGCGGGAGTATGCTGGTCAACCCGGCGGGGATTGTCAAAGCCGGTCCGCTGGTCGGCGAAGAGGGGCTCCTGACTGCAGAGTTCCGGGACGACGAACGGCGGGCGACAAAGGCGTACTTCGATGCAATGGGTCACTACACCCGCTGGGACGCAGTGAGCCTGTCTATCAGCGACGAAACGTTGGCCCCCTCACAGCCTCAAGAAGCCAGCAAACATACAGTCGCTGGAACCGGTTCACTCTCGGCAGCACAGGCACAAGCGGTCGCCGACGAGTACGACGTTCCTGTCGAGGCTGTCGAAGCGGTCGTGGATAAACTGACCGACTAACCACGATTGGTTGGATATCTGTCAAAAATCACACAATGCTACGCGGCTGAGTTACTTATTGTAACTATCTGGAATCAGCACGACGCCGTGGAAGTCAAAGAGGTCGGAAACAGCCGCCTCGATACGACCGAAGTTCGGTGGTAGCGCGACTGCCGGTAGATAGAAATCGTCGTTTGAGAACTCGTTATCCGCGGTGGATTGGTTTTGCGGTTCACTCATATCAATATACTATACTGGGTACAGCCTGCTAAGCTCATTGTAGGATAATCACGGGTATTTATTACGTGAAATTATAAATGATTGTTAATCCAGATTCCGATAGAGAGGTGTGTTGCTCGCCGAATTGAGTATTCCAATGACACAAGTCGTCTGAGTTGTTTCTCGTTTCTTCGTCGCTTAGACTGCATCCGTAGACTCGTTCTCATTGGTGAAAATACAGTCTCGCTAACACGATAGGGGTATTTGAGATGGTAGTCAGCTTTTTATTTTTGCCCTCGTGTGTGCATCTGTGTATGTAAACATTCACGTTGAGACCCCGCGTACATACAGCAGTTCACAGATGATGATACCCCGTTGTCGAACTGGTATTCGTTTTTGACGCCTCGATCGTAATCTCCGTACCACAAAATGTCAATAACTACGAAAATACACATCGAACACGAACGCCTCGCTCTGGTTCCAACGTTACAGAACCTCGAAGACATAGCGATACGGGTCATCACGCAGGGAAATACTGATCCGGGCTCCACGGTGTTTCCGTTCCTCATCGAGTATCGTGACAGAGACCGACTCGAAGAGATGCTCGATGCTGATCCGACAGTCCAGAGCTACGAACTCGTCGACTGGACCGACCAGACCGGCATATACTACATCGAACACACTCCTGAAACGAAACTCATCAGTTCTGTCGTCACGGATGTCAACGGATTCCTCGTCCATACAGAGACGAAGGGCACCGGGTGGCTCGTCCGACTCTTGCTCCCTGACCGCGAAGCGCTCAATACGATCTGGGAGTATGCAAACGAGAACGACATCTCGCTCGATATCATCGAAATCTACGGGAACACGGATACCGGCGGCGAGTCGTCGTACGGCTTGACCGATGAACAGCGGATCGCGCTGACAACCGCATACGAAAACGGCTATTTCGGAGAACCCAGGGATATCTCCCTGAACGAAGTCGCCGACGAAATCGGACTGTCTTCGACAGCGATGAGCGGCCGGCTCCGGCGGGGAATGCGGAACCTCATTGCAGCAACAATAATCGACAGAGAGGAGTGAGTTCACAAATCCGTCACTGGGAGCGCTCGGAAGGCGCTCCCAATCGTTTTACCGATTTAAACCAACTCTCGTGACATCGAATCGCATTTGAAACTGAATTCTATAGTATGTATGTAAAACTATCAAAAAGAGAGTCTTCAGGGCGGATTCTGGACCTATCTAACGGTGGTGTTCACTCGGACCGTCCACTCGAATCCTTTTGACGGTAGACCGGTCGTAATGCTGTCGCGTCTTTGTTGTATCCCAACCACACGCTCAACGCTGTTGCGGCGAAGACGAGATACACGGGGAACAGAAGAACGAGTGCGTATCCAGCAAACACCAGTGTCAGGACATCTAGCCAGTACAGCGTCGCGATCCCGGCGAGTCCACCGACTGCGCTCGCGATGATTCCCAGGCGAAACGCCTGAGCAGCGGCGGGACCGGGCGACAGGTGAATCGTATCCATACAGCATTTTATCTGGCAGAACATCATAAGTCGCGCGCGAGATACGATATCACGGTCCGGGGTAGCACTGCCGTCGCGAAGTCGTGCTAGGACGGCTTTATTACCAGCAGCCCAACATAGGTGTGTGCATGAAACTCTCGTTGATTGCCGCCGTCGCGGCAAACAGAGTGATCGGTGCCGGCGGCGACATTCCGTGGCAGTATCCCGAGGATCTGACACATTTCAAAGAGACAACTGTCGGTCATCCGGTGATTATGGGGCGGCGGACCTTCGAGAGCATCCGCCGCGATCTCGACGGCCCACTGCCGGAGCGAGTAAACATTGTTCTGACTACGACGCCGCATCACCTTCCTGACAGCGTCACAGCTGTCACCTCGACGACGGCGGCGTTGACCGAAGCGGCCGACAGCGGAGCATCTACGACCTACGTCATTGGTGGCGCTACTGTGTACGAGCAGTTTCTCCCACAGGCCGACGAGCTAATCCTCACGGAACTAACGGCGGCTTTCGACGGCGATACCGTCTTCCCGACGGTCGACTGGTCGTGCTGGTCCGAGACGGAACGAACGACACACAGCGACTTCGATATCGTCAAATACACCCGAATCAGCAGTGACTCGGACTGATATTTTTCCGAGCAGTCACAGCGCCCGCTCGGTCGTGTTCCGTGCCGGTCGTTTCGTACGACAGCTACCAGTCTCAGCCGAGAAACGCGATACCGTATTTCGCTGAATATTCATGCTCTGGGGCTGTTAAACAACGGTTCAGAGTATCGTCACTGCCTGCAAAGTCTCCCCGCATATAAACCCCAGAAGCAAGTAACAATATCCTTTATTAGTATTTCACATCTTCTTTCATAGGCATGACCGGTAACGAGGAACATCCTAACTATCCCAGTGTCGACCAGTCAGACCGGACCGTCCCCCGTAACCTCCGCCAGACTGGTGACCCCAACATCGAGATGTTGGTGTCAACGCGCGTTCGAAAGTCCCCGTTCTTCCACAAGTCCTTCAACGAGGAGGGTGCCTGGCGGGCAACCGTCTACAACCGCCTCTATCACCCGCGCGGCCTCATCGAGCCCGAGGACGGCGGCGTGATGAAGGAGTACGACGCACTGACTAACACCGTCACCCTCTGGGACGTCGCCGTAGAGCGACAGATTCGGGTCAAAGGGCCCGACGCCGAGGCGCTGACGAACTACGTCGTCACCCGCGACGTGACAGGCATGGACGCCATGGACGGAAAGTACGTCATCCTCTGTAACGAGGACGGTGGCGTCCTCAACGACCCCGTTCTCCTGCGTCCCGAGGAAGACGAGTTCTGGTTCTCCATCTCGGACTCGACGCTGATGCAGTGGCTGCAGGGCGTCAACGTCGACAACGAGTTCGACGTCGAAATCGACGAGATCGACGTCGCGCCGATGCAGATCCAGGGCCCAAGGGCGCTCGACGTGATGGTCGATGTCGTCGGTGACCAGGTCAAAGATGTCCCGTACTACGGCCTGATGGACGCCGAAATCAACGGCTGTGACGTGTTGATCAGCCAGACCGGCTTCTCGGGCGAGAAAGGCTTCGAGGTCTACGTCAAAGACGCGATGGAAAACGCCGAACAGGTCTGGGACCCCGTTATGGAGTCCGTCAAAGACCACGACGGTCGCCAGATCGCACCGGGACACCACCGCCGCATCGCCGCCGGTATCATGTCCTGGGGTCAGGACCTCGACCACGAGACCTCGCCGTTCCAGGTCAACCTGGGCTACCACGTTCCCGACGACAAGGAGGCCGACTACATCGGCAAAGAGGTTCTCGAAGAACAGAAAGAACAGATCGAGAACGGCAACTACCCGTTCGAGCACAAACTCATCGGCCTGAAGATCGCTGGCGAACCGATCCGTGACTACGCCCCCGACTTCTGGCTCATCTCCGACCCGGACACGGGCGAGGAATGTGGCTACCTCACCTCTCCATGGTGGAACCCGGACTTGGAGACCAACATCGGCATGGGCTTTGTCCCGGCTGAGAAGATTCAGGAAGTCACTGACACGCCGCTCAACGACGAGATATACGATGAGGAGCTGGACTTAGAGTTTCAGGTCCATCTCCCCGACGAGTACGCCGACGAACCCGGTGAGCCGGTGTTCGCGACCGCCGCGAAAGTGCCGTTCAAGGAGTCTGTCAACCCGAGCGCCCGTGAGCAGGCGAAGCTCAACGCCCGGAAAGAGGCCGAAAGCGACGACTAATCCTCACTCCGGCTGTCCCAGCAACGCACCTCTCTTTCGTTCGCCGATCTTTTATCGCCCGGTTGCCGCTTCCGGTTTTCACTGATACCGTTGTAGCTCCGTCCCCCTCTCCTGCAGTTCCGCGGCCGTATAGATGCTGCCCGGAAAAGCTCAACTGACGCTTCTTGTTGGACTGCGTCGATACGCTGGCCACAGTATGACACGCTGGTAGTCTCTGCCAGCGAGATGTCGTAAATAGGCTACTTGTAGTTGAGTGTCCCGAGTCCAGACAGTAAGCAGGTCGGTTTCATGAGTCGAGACGGTTGTGCCGCCATTTCTCCGTATCAGGCGTCTGATTGAACGTGTAGATGTGGACGCCGCGGATGTTGTACTCGTCGTCTCCGACGTAGGGCGCGAGCCCATCGATGAGTTCGTCAGGTTCGTAGGTCCCGCGGGAGCCAACCAGTTGCTTGACGAACCCGAGAATGCCCGTCGTCTTCCTGAGGAACTTTATCGAGTCACCGACGCCGACTTTCTGAGATATCTGCATCAGGCGCTGGTAGTTCATCACGCCCGGGATACCGACTTCGACCGGGAGTTCGATACCGCGAGCACGGATGTCTTCGACCCACTCTAACACGGTATCCGGGTCGTAACACAACTGCGTGACGATGTACGTCGCGTACGGTGCTTTCTGTGCCATCGACTCCGCCAACGTTTCGTCGTCGATAAAGTCGTGGCCCTCTGGGTAGCCTGTGATTCCCACTTCTTCGAAGGAGTAGTCGGTCTCTGCGAGCGCTTCGAGCAGGTCATGTGCCGACTCGTACTCACCGGCCGGTTCCTCGCGGTCTCCACCTGGGACGAAGATGTCCGTGATGCCTGCCTGCTCCAGTCGCTCGGCGATCGCTTCGAGTTGCTCCTGATCTTCTACATAGCGGGCCGCAATGTGTGGCACGACACCGAACCCCATTTCGGCGGCTTCCTCCGTCTTTTCCACGGTCTTCTCGATGCCGAGCTGTGGCGAGGTCGTGATCGCGATAGTCGCGTCGTCAGGGAGGTGGGTGATCTCCTCGTCGAAGCTCTCGAACGGCATCAGTTCGAACCGGGCGCTCGTCAGCAGCGTCCGGACACCCTGACTGTCTGAGATAGCGTGTGTTCCGAGGGCCATGAGTTGCCAGAGATAAGGCGTACCCGTACTTTTCTCTGTGGGTGGGGCATCGAACCCATTTATAAGATGTCGCTTCTATCACGCGCTATGAGGCGCACACTGCCGGATCCGGCTGGCCACAGTCCCGTAGGAGACAGCATGGTCAGGTTCATCTGCGAGCCGGCAGAGGACGAGATCTAGAAGATTGAGTTGTTCCAGCAGGTCTCGGGTCTGGCCACGGTCGAGACTCAGGCGTCGCTGGACCTCGTACACCGTGTCCGAATTGACGACCGCGTCCGCGACATCCTCTAGCTGGACGTCAGCCGGGAGTCCAATTCCGTCAGTGACCAGCTGCTCGTCGGGGAGCTCTCCGACCGAACCGGACGACTCGGTTGAGACGGGCTCCGCGACATTGATTTGCTCGTCCTCATCCACAGCCCCAGACTGGGCCGCGTCCTCATCCGAGGTCCCTGATTTAGCCGACGATTTTTCCTCGCCATCACTGGACGTATTGTACGTGTTCGGGACGTGGATGTCCGCTTCTATCATGTACCGTCGGACTGTCTCGGAGGAGACGTCCATCTGGATCTGCTCGGCGATCGCTCTGAAGTTGTCGCACTCGTCGTACAGTGCTTGCAGGTAGTCGGTGTCCTCGTACGGTGGCACGGAGTCGTCGCGGACGGCGGCAAACGGGTCGGATTCAGAGTCGTTCTCGCGACCAGACTGAGGAGTCGCTGTAGCCGCGCCGTCTGACTGTGGATTTTCCTGTGAACCGTCGCCCCCCTCACTGATAGATTCTGAATCCGCGATATCAGCATCGGTGAGTGAGGGTCCACCGTCGGTACCAGCTGAACTCACTGCACTAGCTGTCGCTGTGTCGCTAGAGTCACCTTGGTCAGGCCCACAGTCGACGCTGGCTGCCTCGTCTGGCGCACCTGTGGCGTCGATCGTCAACTGTACCGTTAGGAGCAAGCCGTCGTCAGCGACCGTAGCCGAGGCATCACCTATCGACAGTGCGGCACCAGCGGTTGACGGGAGTTCTGTGGCCGACGGTGAGAACGTGACTTCGAGGTCGCCACTGCTGGTTAGCCTCGCTGTCTCCGGCGTGAGACCCTCGTCAGCGCCGCCGCCGGAACGCAGTGAGACCGGCATCGCCACCGTCACGTCGAGGACTGCATCACCGGTGTCGGCCGGCGATGCTTCGACGGTCTCGATAGACCGACCGCGGGATTCGTACGCATCGATGACCTCCGCGAGCACCGTGAAAGCGGTGTGAAGTCCCATGTCATTGAGTGACTATGACACGTTATGGTGTAGAGATAGGTGTGGAATACCGAACCCATTTATAAACTTCCCCAAAACTGCGGCTAGCAACACACGTCTGAAACAGTGCCCGCGGGCGGCTCCTCGGATACGTCTCGGCTAACGCGGTGTCGCGATGCCTGCGAGACGCTCGCCTTTCACGACGACAGACTCCCTGGCAAGCGAGAATATCACCCCTCGTTCTGTCGCCGAGACGACCTGTTGTTGCTCGAACGAGGAGGGTTCGTAGACCGTCCCCAGTCGTTCCCCGGCGTCGACGGTGTCGCCGACGGCGATGTCCGGTCGACATTCAAACAGGCCCGATTCCGATGCAGTGACCGGCTCCGCATCGTTTCGGAGTACCATCTGTGTCGCCTTCGACTCCGGCTCCGCGGGGAGGACTGCCTGCTCGCGCAGGAGGTTCTGTATCCCATCGACGCCCGCCGCAACCGCATCCTGTGCTATCCGGCGGCTGTTCGAGAGTTCTGCAGTAATAACTGGAATCCCAGCTTCTGCAGCCGCAGCACGGAACGTCCCGCCAGAGCCGTCGTCGCCTGTGTCCTCGGACCCGTCGATAAGCCTGTAGGAGGTCCCGAACGCTTCGGCGAGGCGCTCGGCGGCCGGGTCGCCCGCCCGGCATCTGACGTGTTCCAGCATATCTGCCGTGCCAGTGTGGAGATCGACCGCCGCGTCGGCGTCTTTCACGAGCTCCCACAGCCGAGCGGCAAACTGTTCCTGTAGGCTTCCACACTCGTCGCCTGGCCACACACGGTTTAGGTTCGGATTCATTACGTCGTACTCGCCAGGAGTCATATATGACCGGTGGTCGAACGCGAGCTGGTTCACTACCGGGACGACGAGTACTGTCCCGGCGATAGCCGCGTCGGTCAGGCGGTCGTGCAGTCGCCGTAGCGCGGCTGGGCCGTTGAGTTCGATGCCGTGTTGTGCCGCCTGAATGTACACTGTCGGTCCGGAGCCGCCGACGTACTGGTGGACAGTCACGGACACGTCTCGTCCTGACGGGAGTCGTCCGAGCCGTCGGTCAGTCGTCGTGTGCGTGACGGCCGTGTAGTCCATATCACTGTCTGGTGGCGCGCAGACAAAAAACGGTGGGAGCAGGAGGGCCGCTGTGGCGTATGGAGCGGGGCTGTGATACTCTTTCAGAACAGAAGTTCTGTCCGATACAGTGGCCCTCAATGGTGTGAAAGTACCATGTGGAAATCATTATAGGGGAGTGTTAACACATAACTTTACAGTACAATCAGGCAGTTGGGAGCAATTAGAGGGTCCTGAACAGAAGTGACAATCACCATGGGAGACCCAAATCTATTAACAATGGTACTCCTGTTATTCTGAAACACTAAGTGTAGTTCTAGTGCCAATTTGCAAAAGAAGTAGGGCAGGCGGTAACTATATTGCCACGCCATAGCACGTTCTACCCAGAGTTATGGAGCCTACCGATAGCCTGCCGACCCAGGCCGATACCGTCATCGTCGGTGCTGGAATCGTCGGCTGCAACATCGCCTACCAGCTGACAGAGCTCGGCCGCGAGGACGTGGTCGTGGTCGATCAAGGGCCGATGCCGACCACGGGCGGATCGTCGACGCACGCCCCCGGAATCATGTTTCAGACCGCGGAACCGAAGGTCCTCAGCCAGTTTGCGGACTACAGCCGGCGGCTGTACTCGGACCTCGAAGGGGCCGACGGGCAGCAGGCGTACAACGAAACAGGTGGCATCGAAGTCGCACGCAGCGAGGAGCGCATGGACTTCCTCCAGCGCCGCGTCGAGTATGCCAAGGCTTGGGGCATCGAGGACCCGCAGTTGCTCTCGCCCGAAGAAGTCACCGAGCACCTCCCGCTGGTCGACGCCGACCAGATCAAGGGCGGCTACTACTCCCCGACAGACGGGCAGGTCTCGGGCGTCGTCGCCTGTGATGCGCTGGCCAGAGAAGCGATGGAGAGGGGTGCGAAGTTCGTCCCACACACGCGCACCGAGGACGTCGAGACTGAGGGCGGCTCAGTGCAGGCCGTCGTCACCGAGAACGGCAGTATCGAGTGCAACGAAGTCGTCATCGCAACGAACATCTGGGCCCGCCAGCTCGGCGAGAAACTCGACGTGCATCTGCCGGTAACGCCGGTCGAGCACCAGTACACGATGACGGAGTCCCTCGATGAACTGGCCGACAGCGCGGTCGATATCACCGACCATCCGCTGTTCGAGAACTACGAGAACGTCTCCGGCGAGAAGGCAAAGCGACTTCTTGTGGGTCCGGACCGGCCGATTCTCCGTGACCAGGACAACGCGATGTACTACCGGAACCACGGGGATTCCTACGGTATCGGCTCGTACAACCACGACCCCATCGTGCCCGACCCGCAGGACCTCGGCGGGAACGACCCCGACGGCGAGCAGGGGTCGGTCCACGAGTTCACGGACTATCACATGAACAACGCGACCCATCCGGACCGGCCGGACAAGGCGCCTCGTCAGGCCAGCGACGAACTGCTGCCCGCGACGGCCGGCAAGGAACTCGAACACAAGTACAACGGGATGTTCGCGGAGTCGCCGAACGGACTCCCCGTGATGGGTCCCGTGCAGGAGTACGACGGCCTCTGGACGGCAGCGGCCATCTGGGTCACGCACGCCGGCGGTGCCGGCAAGGCGCTCGCCGAGTGGATGGAACACGGTGTTCCGCGGCTCCCATCCGGCCCGATTGACCTCGCCCACTGTGACGTGAACCGCTTCGACGAGCACGAAGGCAGCTGGGACTTCGCTCGGGACATCGGCGGTGAGGAGTACCGCATTGTCTACAACATCATGCACCCCAAGTGGGTCTGGACCGACACACAGCGGGATATCCGCCGAACCCCGATGTACCACACCCACAAGAAGTACGACGCCGAGCTGTGGGCCGAGGCCGGCTGGGAGGAACCACACTGGTTCGACTCCAATGCCGACCTGCTAGCGGAGTACGGCGACCGGATTCCCGACCGCGGGGGCTGGGAAGCGAAGTACTGGTCACCAATCGAGGGAGCCGAGGCGTTGAACGTGCGTAACAACGTCGGCCTCCACGACATGACTTCTTTCAACAAAATGGAGGTCATCGGGAGCGACGCCGGCGAGTTCGTCCAGTACCTCTGTACGAACGACATGGACATTGACGTGGGTGACGTGAAGTACACGCTGATGTGCAACGAAGGCGGTGGCGTCCGGGCGGATATCACGGTCA
The DNA here is from genome assembly GCF_001485575.1 of Haloarcula sp. CBA1127. NCBI lineage: Archaea > Methanobacteriati > Methanobacteriota > Halobacteria > Halobacteriales > Haloarculaceae > Haloarcula > Haloarcula sp. CBA1127. The sequence continues at coordinate 311,255 of NZ_BCNB01000002.1, read as the reverse complement.
CGCGGACCGGCGAGGACCGCTACCTTCTGCTGACGACGGGTCGCGAAGTCGGGAACAACCACGTCGCGTGGGTGCGCGAGCAGTCCCCCGACGACGTGGTCGTGAACGACGTGACCTCCAGTCTGGCGGCGATGGTCTGTACCGGCCCGAACGCCCGGAAAGTCCTCTCGAAGGTCACCGACATCGACCTCTCCGACGACGCCTTCCCGTTCTTCACGAGCCAGCAGTTCTTCGTCAAGAACATCCCCGTGACTGCACTCCGCGTTTCCTATGCTGGTGAACTCGGCTGGGAGTTCTACACGCCGTCGGAATACGGCGAACGCCTCTGGGAGCACATAATGGAGGCCGGCGAGGAGTACGGCATTCGTCCATACGGCAACGGTGCGCTGAATTCGCTGCGAATCGAGAAAGGGTTCCGACTCTGGGGGAAGGACCTCCACACGGAGCACAATCCCTACGAGGCCGGACTCGGATGGGCCGTTGACCTCGAAACCGACTTCATCGGTAAGGAGGCAGTCGCAGCAGCCGCCGACGGTGACAACATCGACCACAAGGTAGCCTGTCTGACCCTCGATGACGAGGACGCTGTTGTGCTCGATAACAAACCGGTCCTCGACGGCGACGAGACCATCGGCTACCTCCACAGCGCCGAGTACGGCTACACCGTCGGCGCTTGCGTGGCCTACACGTATCTGCCACCCGAGTACGCTGAACCCGGGACCAGCGTCGAAATCCTCTACGAGGGCGAGCGGTACGACGCAACCGTCCGCGAGGAACCGCTGGTCTGAGAGCGGTCTGGGACCCGTCGCTGGTTCTATCGCAATTGTAACACGCTGTGGTTCAGTCCCGCATCGCCGTTTATTCTCCCCGCCGCCGGATAGCAGACGTTCCAATACCGGGCGAAATGACGGTAATTGACCGCTCTAACCGGATATCTCTTCTACAAGCGGGTCTACTCACCGGTGTATTTAAGATTGTGACAGAAACAGTCCCAAACGAGATACATGAGCACAGAGACTCCCCCGTCTCGGGCGGATACTGTTGTTATCGGTGCCGGGGCCGTCGGGTGTAGCGTCGCGTATCACCTGACGGAACTCGGCGCGGAGGACGTTGTCGTCATCGACCAGGGACCGCTCCCGGTCACCGGCGGCTCGTCGGTCCACGCCCCCGGAATAATGTTCCAGACGTCGCCGTCGAAGATACAGACGAAGACCGCGCACTACACCAGTCGGCTCCTCTCCGACGCCGGTGTCTACGACGAGGTCGGCGGCATCGAAGTGGCCCGCAGCGAGGAGCGCATGGACTTCCTCCGTCGGCGCGTCGAGTGGGCAACTTCCTACGGGCTTCCGGAACCGCAGTTGCTCTCGCCCGAGGAAGTCACCGAGCACCTCCCGCTGGTCGACGAGGACGAAATCCTCGGTGGCTACTACTCGCCGACCGACGGTCGCGTCGACGGTATCGCCGCGCTCCAGTGGTACATGGAGCACTCTTCAGCGTCGTTCTACGGGAACACGGAGGTCACGGACCTGGATGTTTCGGGGGGCGAAATCAACGCTATCGAGACCGATCAGGGTCGAATCGATTGTGAGCGAGCCGTTATTGCGACGAACAACTGGGGCTACCAGACCGGCCAGCTGGCCGGGCTCGACCTTCCGATTGCCCCGGTTGAGCACCAGTACGTCGTCACCGAGCCGATGGAGGAACTCGCCGGCGTCGAATCCTCTGTCGGCGACAACACGACTGGGCTGGACGTTCCGGGGGACCGCTCTATCGCGGAGTACATGAGCGAAGGGCCACACCAGCCGGTCGGTCGCGACCAGGACCACTCGCTGTACTTCCGGACCCACGGCGACGCGCTCGGGATGGGGTCGTACAACCACGAGACGCTCTCGGTCGACCCCGAGGCGATGGGGAAAAACACCGAGGAACACCAGGCATCAGTGAGAGGGTTCACGAAAGAACACTGGGAGACGCCAACCCACCGTGGCCGGGACAAGTCTGCGAAGCAGGCCTTCGACGAACTGTTGCCGGCGACACAGGACGTAGAATACGAGGCCACTGAGAACGGTATCTTCGTCTTTACGCCCGATGGGATGCCGGCCGTCGGCGAGACAGCACAGGTCGACGGTCTCTGGACAGGGCTGGCCATCTGGTGGACCCACTCCGGGGGGTACGGCCGCATCCTCGCGGAGTGGATGGAGAACGGCGTTCCGCGCCTGCCGTCCGGGCCGGTCGATACCGGCGGCATTCACGTCCGACGGTTCGAACCCCACGCGGGCGAGAAGGACTACTTCGTCGACCGCGGGGCCAAGCGCTACGAGCAGGTGTACAGTATCGTCGAGCCCCGGTGGCAGCCCGACGACCACCGCACACTCCGGACGAGTCCATTCTACCACCAGCAGAAGGAACTTGGCGCGGAGTTCTACCAGAGCGGCGGCTGGGAGACGCCACAGTGGTACGAGTCGAACGCCGACCTCGTTGAGAAGTACGAGGACCGGATTCCCGATCAGGACGGCTGGCAGGGAATCAACCGCTCAAAGATCGAGGCCGCCGAGCATCTCCACACCCGCGACAAGGTGTCGATGTTCGACATGACGACGTTCAGTTCGATCATGGTCGAGGGCGAGGGGAGCCAGGCGTTCCTCCAGCGGGTCTGTAGCAACGATATGGACCTCGAAACTGGACAGGTCCGCTACTCGCTGCTGTTGAACGAGGGCGGCGGCATCCTCGCGGACATCACAGTCGTCAAACTCGACGACGAGGAGTTCATGGTGACGACCGGCGGTGGGAACTCCCCCGGCATCCACGGCGGCCACCTCGAAGACGAGGCTCCGGCGACCGTATCGGTCCATGTTGAGGAGGGCGCGAAGTCAACGATCGGCCTCTGGGGACCGAACGCGCGGCTCCTCCTCCAGCGATGTACTGACGCAGACGTGACCAACGATGGCTTCCCGTACTTCCGCGCCAAGCAGATGTACGTCGGGGACGTGCCGGTCATCGCCTTGCGAGTTTCGTACGTCGGTGAACTCGGCTGGGAGCTTTGGGCGCCGACGGAGTACGGCCAGCGACTCTGGGAGACACTGCAGGACGCCGGCGAGGATCTTGTGGTTCGGCCGATGGGCGGCGGCGCGCTCAGTTCCATGCGGTTAGAGAAAGGCTACCGCCTCTGGGGGACGGACATCGACACGGACTCGAACCCCTTCGAGGCCGGGCTGCCCTTCGCCGTGGACATGGACACCGAATTCATCGGCAAGGAGGCACTTGAGACCGCACGCGAGGAGGGCATCGACAGCAAGATCACGCCGCTCACACTCGACGACTCGACGGACATCATGCTGAGTGGGCGGCCGGTGCTGAAAGACGGCGACGCGATCGGCTACGTGCAGGCCGGGAACTACGGCTACAGTCTCGGCGAGTCAATCGCGTACACGTACGTTCCGACCGAACACGCCGAAGCCGGCACGTCGGTTCAGATACAGTGTGAGGGCGAGACCTACGACGCGACGGTGCGTGACGAGCCACTGTTCGATCCGGCTCGGGAGCGCATCACCAGATGACAGGACAGCGCACTGACCCACCAACTTTGACATAAGGCCCGCGACGATACGAACACATGACACAAACCGAATCGGACACCCTGCCCGTCACATACGCGGACATCGAACGAGCCCGCGAACGCCTGGACGACGACACAGTTGTAAAGAAGACGCCGGTCGAACGGAGCTCGTCCCTTGGTGGGTTCGTTGACGCCGAGGTGTACTTGAAGATGGAGCACCTCCAGTGGACAGGGTCGTTCAAAACCAGAGGCGCGTACAACAAAATCTCGCAGGATGTCGCCGACGGCGTTGACTCCTTCGTCGCTGCCAGCGCCGGGAACCACGCACAGGGCGTCGCCCTTGCCGCGACGAAATGCGGGGCAGAGTCGACGATTTTCATGCCGGAAAACGCACCACAGGCCAAGATCGACGCCACAAGGTCCTACGGCGGAAGCGTCGAACTGGTCGGCAACGACTTTCAGGAGACGATGTCCCACGCCAAAGCGGTCGTCGAGGAGACCAACGCTGAGTTCGTCCACGCCTACGACGACCTGGACATCATTGCCGGACAGGGGACCCTCGGAACGGAAATGTACCACGACTGCCCCGATGTCGACACAGTCATCGTCCCCATCGGAGGCGGTGGACTTATCAGCGGTGTCTCGACCGCAATCAAGCACCTCTCGCCCGAGACGCGGGTCGTCGGCGTTCAGGCGACCGGCGCTGAAACGGTGCATGAAAGTCTCGACAAGGGTATTCCGGTCGTGCTTGACGAAGTCGACACCATCGCCGACGGTATCGCTACGGGCGGTATCTCGGAGACGACGCTCGACATTATCGAGGCAAACGTCGATGAGGTCGTGACGGTTTCGGACACCGATATCGCACAGGCGATTCTCCTGTTGATGGAACGGGCCAAGCAGGTCGTAGAAGGTGCCGGGGCCGCCTCTGTGGCTGCCGTACTGAGTGACAGCCTTGACGTGTCGGGTGAAACGGTGATGCCGCTGCTCTGTGGCGGGAACCTCGATATGACACAGATGCGAGAAGTTCTCATCCATGCGCTCACGGAGCGCCAGCAGCTCCTTCAGCTCCGGGTTCGGATCGACGACCAGCCGGGTGTGATGGAGGAGATATCGGGCGTTATCGCCCGGCAAGGGGCCAATATCCACGACGTTCGGCACGAACGGTCCGTCGAGAATCTCGAAATCGGGGAGGCGTATCTCGTATTCAACGTCGAGACGAGCGGTGCCGAGCACGCACAGACGATCATCACAGCGATACGTGACGCGGGCTATCCCGTTGATAACGTTGCACGGGAAGCGAAAAGCGGCGCATTGTAAGCGGGAATCAGCGTTCAGACAGACGGACCGACGCCGTGAGTGGGGAAACCTATAACAGGTGTGTGTGGGAAGTACACATGAGTCAGGTACCATGTACGACCACATACTCGTCCCGTATGACGGCAGCGATGAGGCCCGGAGAGGGGCAGAACACGGCATCGAACTCGCCGCTGCACTCGACGCGACAGTCCATGCATTGTACGTCATCGATCTGCCGGGCACACCCCGTGCGCTCGCGCTCAGAGACGATGAGGAGGAGATGCGCGAGGAGTATCGGGAGTACGGGGAGGAGGTACTGGCGAATCTCGGGACTATCGCTGAAGAACACGGTGTCGACTACGAAACGCACTTCAAAACGGGCGCGCCCAGCGAAGAGATCGTCGAGTTCGCCGAAGGCGAAGGTATGGACGCGATTGTTCTTGGCTCGGCGTTCCGCGGGAAACTCGGAAATCTGCTCGGTGGGACAACAGATAAAGTGGTCCGGACGTCGAGCATTCCAGTCATCAGCCAGCGGATGAGCGTCAACGATATTTGACTCTACTACGCGTCTATCAATCGCGTTTCGCGTATGTAGATCACCAGACTGGCGCTGAGGAAACTGAACCCTGCAAGCCGAAAGTCCCCAGCTGTCATCCCAATGAGGCCGACGCCCATCAGCAGTGCTGCCACCGCGGCTGCCCCCGTTGCCAGAAGTCGTCCCATAGTGGTGGTATGTGGGATTCCGAAATAAATACGCGCCCACTAGACCGCAAGATTATCGAACGACTCATCGAGGGCTAGCAAACCTCAATATACTAGATTGAATACGTGTTTGCCGAACCACCGCAGTACAGCGCCTCAATCCATAATATACTGCTGTCTAAGGTGAAGTTTTATTAGAGTTGCATTAGTGCATATGTATGAGACTGTGTAGCACATAAAACACGTCGACAGTAGCCCGCGGGCATGCCGTTCCCGCACAGGCGAGTACAGTGAGACAACCAGGATGCGAATGCTGCAGCCGCCCTACGCCGGGATGTCGCTGGCATGACGGTAGCAACGGACCATGACAGAGCAAGACCGTAACTACGACAATGAGACACCACAGATCACTACCGCGTTCGAGAGGGGTAACGTATGGCAGATAGTGACGACCAAACCGGCGGAATGTCGGACGGGCTCCAGGTAGAACTGTTCCACCCAGAGTCCGACCGCGAGCCCGGTGACACGAACATCCAGGCGGCTGGATTCGATATCCACCCGGTGGTCTTCCCGGTAGCGCTGGCGATCATTGCGTTATTTATCGCCATAACGATACTGCTGGGCGACACAGCAGCCTCTGCGTACACATGGCTGTTCAACACCATCGGTGACACCTTCGGCTGGTTCTACCTGCTGGCGGTGAACGTGTTCATCATTACTTTGCTGTACTTCGCCTTCAGCAAGTACGGCAATATCAGAATCGGCGGCGTTGAAGCCGAAAAAGAGTTCAGTGATTTCTCTTGGATGGCGATGTTGTTCAGCGCCGGCATGGGTATTGGCCTCATGTTCTTCAGCGTCTCAGAACCACTGTATTACTTCCAGAATCCCCCGAGTTTCTTCGGGGCTGAAGCTGGAACCGGTGCGGCAGCGTCCGCCGCGATGGCACAGACGTTCTTCCACTGGGGCTTTCATCCGTGGGCGGTGTATGGCCTCGTGGGACTCGGCCTCGCGTTCTTCTCCTTTAACCGCGGGCTCCCGCTCACCTTCCGGTCGATATTCTGGCCCCTGCTTGGCGAGCGGATTTACGGCTGGCCGGGCCACATCATCGACCTCGTAACGGTGTTCGCGACGCTGTTCGGACTGTCAACCTCGCTGGGACTCGGTGTTGCGCAGGTCAACACGGGACTCTCCTACGTGGGCGGTGATATGCTCGGCGCGGTAAATATCCCGACAGGAACCTGGCCGCAAGTCGCGCTCATCGCTGGGATTACGCTCGTCGCGACCCTCTCGGTCGCGGCGGGGCTTGATGGCGGTGTCAAGCGGCTGAGTACGCTCAACCTCTACCTGATGTTCGCACTGCTTGGGTTCCTCGTTATCGTTGGCCCGACGGTGTACATCTTCGGGACGTGGACCGAAGGGCTGGGCGCGTACTTCGGGAACCTCCTCGCGCTCGGGTTCTTTACCGGAACGCTCAATGAAGCGGCGAACGGGACCCCCACCGCATGGACCGTGTTCTACTGGGGCTGGTGGATCGCGTGGTCGCCGTTCGTCGGGATGTTCATCGCACGCATTTCGAAGGGCCGGTCCGTCCGAGAGTTCGTTCTGGGCGTCCTGTTCCTTCCGTCGCTGTTCTCGACGCTCTGGCTGTCGGTGTTCGGCGGCAGCGCGATGTTCAATTCACTGATGGGGAACGGACAGGCGCTGGCGACGTACAACGAAGTCGGCCAGACCGTCGCGATGTTTGCCCTGCTGGAACAGTTCCCGCTTGGCGTGATTAGCGGCCTGTTGGCGACCCTGCTGGTCATCACGTTCTTCGTCACGTCGTCGGACTCGGGGTCACTGGTCATCGACCACCTGACCTCTGGCGGGAAACACGACGTTCCGCGAACACAGCGGGTCTTCTGGGCCCTCACTGAGGGGCTTGTCGCGTCGATTCTGCTCATCGGCGGCGGGCTGACGGCGCTCCAGACGGCCGCAATCACCACAGGGCTCCCGTTCGCGCTCATCCTGTGTCTGATGTGTTACACGGTGTATCTGGGGCTCGATAACGAGTACCAGATACTCGAATCCGAAGAGTTCGCAGAAACGATTCAGGACCTCTCCGAACGGGATGACGTCGACGTCGTGACCTCTGGTGACGAGATGGTGACGGATATCTCCGACCCGGGAGACGACACGGCAACGGGTACTGACTGAAGCACTCGGCTTTAGCGTTTTCCGCCTCGCCCGGTCGGATCTGGGCGCTATCGCTAACAGTGGTCGAAACTGTTCACACTACCGACCACCCAGTTCTGTTTTCACCGTCCGTTCAGAGTGTATCCAGAGCCGGGCAGCGCCGCCGAATCCGAACGCGGCGATGGCAAGGCTAGACACGATACTGCCAGCAAGTGGAAACAGGACCCAGAGAACAGCACTGAGTGATGCGCCGATGAGCAGGCCCAACGCCGGTTGTCGGTTGGACAGAATATCAGTGACGAGCGTGCCGACGACAAGAAACCCGAAGCTTGTGAGTACCAGAACGAACGCGCTACTGACGAGAATCGCGATGCGGACGAACACCCCGCCAGCGACACTGAGGCGGGCCAGCGTCGTTGCCCCGTAGAGGCCGACAATACCGACGATCATGTACCCAGCGATGCCGTAGAGGACAGCCGTCGCCGGGCTGTCCAAAATCGCGTTGATAGACTCGTCGAGGTAGCTCTGTCGCAGGCGGAGTACCAGTGCGCCAGCCACGAGCACGAGAACGAACGAGCCGAGCCCACGGAGCGGTCTAGACAGTTCGGTGCTAACGCCGGGCGCGAGCTGTCCCACAACGGGGTCCCAAATGGTTGCCACCAGCCTCGGGAGGCTCGGTGCGACACTGGCAGCTGCGTCAAAACTCATACTCCACATACCGCGGGTCGCCGTGAAAACCTATCGACCGCACAGCACCGGGTCAGCGTCGCCCCGCCCGGAAATTTAAGCAGTCAGAATACATATCATGTCACAGTGTCTAAATGGCCCGGAGTTCTGCTCTCGAAGCTTGTCTGGGTTGGCAAGCGAGTCGCTGCGCCACTCCAGCGGAGTGACGGGCCGAACAAGTTCAGGCTGTCGAGCATGGACACGGCAACAACGACGTACGACGGTGACATCGGGTGGGCGAGACGACCGCCAGCGACAGTCGAGTGTCCACGATGTGAGTCGGAAATCTTCCAGCATAACGCGCGTGACAGCATCGACTGTCCGCGGTGTGTCGGTGAATACGGCCACGACGAATTTGCTGACCTGACCCTCCTGTATCTCACGTGCCCGGTCTGCCGAAAACGGATGGAACACGGGCAACGCCACCCCGAGCGGTTCGACATCCCGGAGTGGGCGACCTGCACGGACTGTCGGTACCACTGGGAGTTCGAACACTCCTACGACCGCAGTACCGATTAGACGATGGGCACACCAACTGGAGTGCCGTCGTGTGGCCGACTGTGTGTTGCTTCGAAACGGCTACAGATGAAGAGTGGAGTGCTGTCCGCTCACACGCGAGTTGGATTCCGCCGTCAGTAATACTTCCAGTCGTCCTCACGGCCCCCCTGCACGACGCCGTCGTCCTCCTCACTATCCACCTCTTCTCGCTCATCGGGCCAGCGGATACCGTCTCCGATGAGGCTCTTGTACGCGAAGGCACCCAGACCAACGAGAATCAACAGAAGGACAACGGTTCCAGCGACTGCTGCCACCTGCCCGACGGACTCAAGCAGACCCGAGCCGAGCTGAACCGGGAACTGTACCATACACCTTCTTCGGGCTGCACAGGTATCACTGTTGTCGAAACTGGGATGGCCGAGCCGCCGTCGCTGAAACGGTCTTGAGCACGGCGTTGTTCTCGGAGACGTCGTGGACCCTGATGGCGTCAGCCCCGCGTTCAGCGGCAAGCGCTGTCGTTGCCAGCGTCGGCGGCAGCCTGTCCGCCTCTGCGTCGCTCATCTCGGCAAACATCGACTTCCGGGAGTGCCCGACCAACACCGGACAGCCGAGCGCCTGAAACTCGTGGAGCCGGTCGACAAGTTCGAACGATTCGGCGGCGTTTTTCCCGAACCCGCAGCCGGGGTCTATGATAATCTGTTCACGGTCGATACCGGCCTGCTCGGCGAGCAGTATCTGCTCCGTGAGGTCTCGAAGCACGTCATCGACGACATCGTCGTAGGTCACAGTCCGACCTGGGTCCACTGGCGCAGACAGGCTATGCATCAGGATAACGGACGCATCGTGGTCGGCAACCACGAACCGCATCTCGGGGTCTGACAGTCCCGATACGTCATTGACGATGTCGGCACCGGCATCCAGCGCCGCGTCAGCGACGGCAGCCTTTCGGGTATCTACGGAGACAGTCGTGTCAAGCGACGAAACGGCCTCTATGACCGGTACTACGCGATCAATTTCCGTTTCAATAGACACCGGCTCTGCCCCAGGACGCGTGCTCTCGCCGCCGATATCGACGATATCGGCCCCGGATTCGATCATCTGTTCCGCGTGACTGATTGCAAGGTCTCGACGGTTGTACTCGCCACCGTCGTAGAAACTATCTGGCGTGACGTTGAGAATACCCATCACAGCCGCCTCTTCACCGTCAAACGGCGGCGGAAACGACCGCTCAGATAGCCGATCTTCGAGTTGCATGGCGAGGTGACCGAGCCCAAGCCCCGCCGAAGCCAGCCGGTCAGTGAGTTGTTGAAACTGTCGCGGCGTCCCCGAAAGCGTCGTGTCGACGAGTTTCTCCGGCATCCCGACAGTCGAACAGGTACAGGTCCCGCCGCAATCCTCGAACTCTTGTTTGACGACTCCCGCCTGGTCGCGCCGCAATGTGACCGAAAGCATCTGCTGGTGGAGTTGTTGGTCACTACCGGCTCCAGCAGTCTCTCCCGTCGACGCTTGCTGGAGGTTATCCTTTGGAACGACCAGCCGACTCCAACGGTCCCGAGCTTCGGCCACCGCGTAGAGCGACCCCGCCACGAGCACGAAGTCGTCTTCGCCGGCCGTAGCTATTGCTCGTTCGGTGGCTTCGGGGACGGACTCAATCTGCTGTATCTGTGCTGCCTGCCCCTCAAACGCGGCAGCGAGCGATCCGGTTCCCGCGGCTCGGTCGATTTCCGGGCGCGCGGCGATGGCTGTCTCGACGGTCGGAAGCGTCGCAATCATCCGTTCGTACTCCTTGTCCTGCATCGCGGCGAAGACCACGTGGAGGTCGTTGTACTCGTATCGCTCGATGAGTGTTGTCAGCGTCTCCATCGCACCGGGGTTGTGGGAGCCATCGAGGACCACCATCGGGTCGGTCGACCGGATCTCGAACCGGCCTGGCAGCGTCGCGGCCCGCAGCCCCTCGGAGATGGTTTCCGTGTCCACGTCGATAAGCTGTCGGGCCAGCGTCGCGGCAACGCCAGCGTTCTCCGCCTGATGCTGTCCGAGCAGCTTGAGGTTCGATTCGAGGGCCCAGTTCGAGCCCGTGAGTGAGATACGGTTCTCGACAGCCGAGCGCATACCGTTCTCCGTGGCGGTCACATCGGCCGCCTCACCACCGACAGTGATGGTGTCGGTAATTCCCTGGATTGCATCAAGGGCAGCGCCGGTCGTTCCCGTCACGAGCGGGGCGTTTCTTGGGGCGACCTGCCCTTTGTCGCAAGCGATCTCCTCGATTGTATCGCCGAGCAGGTCGGTGTGCTCTAAA